>NZ_RZSU01000005.1:0-135964 GCF_003997585.1 Mesorhizobium sp. M5C.F.Cr.IN.023.01.1.1
ACCTGAATCAATGAACAGGGACGGTCGAAGCGGCCGCTCATGATCGCGTGAAATACCTGCTCACGATCAAATGAAATGAGCGCTCACCATCGCGTGAAATGGCTGCTCACAATCAGCGAAATGCGCATCCTTCCGCCAGAAGACGAGGCAAACGATCCAGAACTCTATGGCGCGATCACCGCGGAAGCGATCGCCCGCGCCGAGGTGCAGGCGCCGGAGCGCCGCCGCGCGATCGCAATGGCTGTGACAAGCGCCAGTCCGGCGCGTGGAAGGCCCACATCGTGGTCTGCCGCTATCGACCAACTCTGTTTCGAAGAGGAACAGCGACGCTTGATCGTTCTCTCTGCCGGCAACATCGGCGATGACCTCATGCCGGCCGAGCATTTGACGCGCAACGATCTGGAAGCAGTCGATGATCCTTCTCAGGCCTGGAATGCGCTGACGGTCGGCGCTTTCACAGAAAAGGTCGATATCATTGACACCGACTTTGCGGGCTACGCTCCGATCGCGCCGGTCGGCGAGCTCTCGCCGCGCAGTCGCACTTCGGTCGTTTGGGACAGGCAGTGGCCGGTGAAGCCCGAGGTCGTCTTCGAAGGCGGCAATCTCGCCCATGACGGTGTGTTGCCTGGCGAGCCGATCGACGATCTGCAGATATTGACCACTTTCTATCGACCCGAACTGCGCCACTTCACCACCCTCGGAGATACGAGCGCGGCAACGGCCCATGCCGCACGGATGGCGGGACTAATTCTATCAGCGCGCCCCGAGCTGTGGCCTGAAACGGTTCGCGCCCTGATCGTCCACTCGGCCGAATGGACTCCGGCGATGCGCGCACGCATCGATGCGTGCAACGGAGCGAAGGGCGAGATCCAGGCGCTCGTGCGGCGCTATGGTTATGGCGTGCCAGATCTTGGGCGCGCGCTTCTGTCAACGGTGAACGACCTCACGCTTATCGTTGAAGATGAGCTTCAGCCTTTCCAGCGCGAGGGCGGCGCGGCTGCCAAAACGCGTGACATGAAGCTGCATCGCCTGCCTTGGCCGAAGGAGCAGCTCGCGGCGCTCGGCGCTGCCCAGGTCGAGCTCCGCGTCACGCTGTCCTATTTCATCGAACCCAACCCCGGTGAACGCGGATGGACCCGCCGGCATCGTTACGCGTCCCATGGTCTTCGGTTCAGAGTAAAGTCAGCGACCGAGACAGTCGACGAATTCCGAGCCCGCATCAATCAGGCCGCTCGGGACGAGGAGGAAGGGGCGCCTGCTGGAGGCGGAGAAGAGTGGCTGCTCGGCACCTTCCGCGATCGCGGCTCGTTGCACGCCGATTTCTGGTCGGGCAGCGCCGCCGATCTCGCCGAGCGTGACGCGATCGGCGTGTTCCCGGTCGGGGGCTGGTGGAAGGAGAAGCCTTACCTGGAACGCGTCGACGCTCTGGCTCGGTACGCCCTGATTGTGACGATTCGGGCGCCTGGGGTCGATGTTGACATCTTCACACCCGTCGAAGCAGCCCTGACTGTCGAGACGTCGGTCGAGACCTGATGCAGCACTGTCCAAACCGGCCAACAACGGAGGTTTGACCAGCCTCTGGTGCCATGGCGGCTGGTGCTGGATCATCACGTCGGCAAGGAGGTGTCAGGGATCATGCGCGGAGGACGATAGGCGGGCAAAGGAGCGGGCCAAGCGTGTCATAATGGCGCCCATGGTCACGCCCACAAGCCGCGCCCCCTGCGTCCACGGAGAGGTGCGCGTCTGCTTAGGCGGCCGAGACATCGCTTACCTGATCAACGGGCTCGCCGTATTTGCGCCTGTAAGCGGCAATGAAATCGTCGTCGCTACAGATGCAGCGGCCGCTGGAGTCCTTGGCCTTCGGATCGTGCAAGTGAGAGCCAAGGGGGCGCAGAAGATTCACCCGAGTGCTCGTCGTCGGGCTCATGGGAAACCCCGCACTATGTTTGACCAAATCCGCGGCAAGCATAATCCCGGCAAGCACCGACTGAAAGGCCATCGGAACGACAGTTCGAACGCGGCGACTTCCTTCGCTAAGCTGGAACACCAGACCGCCGCAGATAGCCTGCTGATAAAAGGAGCGCAGGGGCTGGCCGACAAACGGGGCTAGCGGTTCAAACGGCACAGCCATCGCTGTAGCCACGCGAACTACAAAGTCGTTGGGAACTCCGGCATTGGTCTGCAGGAGCGTTTTCACCTGCTCGTGTGCTTCCGGTATTCCGAGTTCCTCGGCAATCAGCTGGTGCTCGTCCTTGGATTTTCCGGATGGCAGGTACATGCAACAAAGGCAAGCCTGGCCGTCATCGAAACCATGCCGGGAGATACCGAGATCGTGCTCCTGCGTCCAAGCGTTTGCGATCCATCGCGGCAGTGCACCTTGGACAGCCAGACGGTCGGCGGCGGTGTCAAGCGCCACACCCACTTGGTCGAAGACCCAATTGCCCCGGCGCGCAACATATTCTGCCCACGTCAGAGGGTGCGCCTCGACCTCAAGGGCAGTCGATCTAAGGGCGGTGGCTGCAAGAACCGCCTTGGACATACCAATCTCCGCCTGGCCGGCCAATGCGTAGCGCTGCAGGTTTGAGAGTTCGATCGCTTCGTGATCGATTACATGCAGACGACCCTTGAGATCGGGTTGTCTCGCTAGCGCCCAAAGCGAGCCATGGCCTATCGCACCGAGCCCAACGAGGTGGGTTTCGCCAAGGTCGACTGGAAAGTCGATCGGGCCAGCCTCCCCGGCTTTGGTCTTGTCGTAGCTGCATAGCGAGAGGTCGATGGTTTCGTCCAACTCGGCGCCGGTCAACTGGGCGGCGAAGATAGTTCGAAAGACGTTGGCGGCGCCGAAGCAACTGGCGGCGCCAGCTCCATAAGGCAGCAGACTTGGGCCAGAGCCCACCGGGTCCGTACGCGACAGCTTTGCCGCCCAACCGTCCGATCCCACGAAAAAGATCGGGCACCGGAGTGATGGGCGCGTTACCCCTGCAACGACGCAGACGGTGGCAGACTTGCCGGAACGCCGGATGCCGACTTTTGGATTGATCGACTTTGCCAAGCGCTCCAGCGCTTGGGCTTGAGAGCTCGCCGCGCTGTCCAGCGGGAGTATCGCCAGAACCGGGTAGAGCCTAGCGAGCAATCTCACCGCAAGATCTAATGTCGCCTGGCCTTCGGCGCAGGAAGCGGCCTGATGGTCGAAGGCGACTGCCACGACCTGCTTTTCAAGAGCTGCTTTGAAGTCTCCCAGATGAAAATCGGCCAGGACCTGAGATGCCGCCGTGGCGGCGCGATCGATGAAGTTAGCGAATGCCATTGTTCAACTCGATATCATGATCATTCGCGACAGTGCCGCGGGAGGGAGCGCATTCCATTTGGCCTTTTCGTCAAGCCGATAGGCGGCGACCCGAGCAAAATCGAAAGGCTCGCGGGCGAAATTCGGCACCACCAGCGACAGACACCCAACCGTGGTAGCAACCGCATAAGCGTCGTCCGTCGTCGAATGGTAGGCGCGGCCCGGATGGCTGTGAATCTGGGCCAAGAGTTTCAGGCCGCTTTTGTAGAGCCAGACATTGAGCCGGTGCAGTTCTTCGGCCGCAACGATCACGCAAACGCCATCGTTTGTTCGAATGTGACGCTGCGCCGGGATAACCGTCTCTGTTACGGCAAAGTGCCGGTCTTCCTGAACGCCGACCCAAAGTGCCATCCCCTCATTGCCCTCGCGACCAACTGAGCGCAGATGCCCATGCGTGGTCGAGATGCAGCCGCGCGGGAGAGTCACGATCGTTACATCTCTCAAACCAGTCATTCTTGTATCGCCTGAGGGGATACCACCATTCCTACGATTGTCGGTTGGAGTTGAATCTGCAACTGCTCTATAGGAACGATTCCGTACTTGATGATCTTGTCCAGGATGAAGGCCAAACAGCCTTCGCCAGAACCCCGATGAAGTAGCCATGGATCACCTGAATGGGCTGGATTGTCGTGGTATTCCCGGACGCCCGCCATGCACAGGAATGGTTCGTCCTCGGGACTGTTGGCCTGGATGAAGTCCGTCAGCGGCACGGCGTTCTGCTGGATGAGAGCTCCTATCATCTCCGGCGGCGTTCCGGGCAGCGGCGGACGTCTAAGCATTTTCAGGTATAGATCTTTCCGGGCAATCGGATCACGCGTAAACGGATCGACGAAGACCACGGACGGTGGTCTTAAGTCGTAGTCGGTGAAGTCGACCTCGCTCGCTGCGCTGACCACCCGTGGCTTTAACTTGGGGCTGGCGAAAATGAAGAAAGCGCGCGGAAAAGTCGCCTCGATCAAGAAGCAGCCCTGAGCCCGATAGACATCAGCATATGGCCGGAACCGGCCGATCTCCCGATCAAACTTCGCTCGGGAGACCTCCGGATCCACACTTTGGGGTTTAGGCACCTGCGACGCCCGCCTTCAGGCTGAGGAACAGGGTCACAGTATTCGGGAAACCGAAATCGCCAAGCTTCTTGTCGACGTCGAGCAAGTTGCCGGCCTCATCCTTGAATTCCCAATTCTCGGCTGGTTGGGCGACATTCTGCGTGTTCTCAAGGGCTTTGGTACGAATGACGTGAAGCGGCTGGTTGGGATTGGCTTCGACCTGCGTGGGCTGGCCGTTCACCACCACCGTGATCTCGATCTTGCCCGGTCCGCCGCCGTGATTATCGCCCTTACCCGAATCCTTCGACATTGTCCTACTCCTGTGGCTTGCCAACCGCCCCACGCCCTGGCACCCACCTGCGAGTGAGACCGGCGGTCTTCAATCGTTCACCCGGCGCCACGGCCGCGAGTACGCGAAAGACAGGGGATAAGCTACCGAATCGGTGCTTGCCTTCTTTTATGGGTGACTTGAGCCGCAAGTAAATGGTCTCAAATTGCTCCTCACAACTATAATCGATTAGAGCAATGCGAAAATATTGGCGACACGCCTATTCATCTGCTCTCTCACTCGCCTGCTCCGTGCTCGGCAAGGGGAGCTTTGATCTGCGTCACGCGTCCCCAAGCAGCTGATTGCGCCGGCAGCGCCATAGGAACCGTCGTTCAGAGTCTTCACCACTCAAGCACCCGCATGGATGCATGCCGACGCTCGTCTCCACAAAACAGCGCAAGTGGTGCCTTGTTGGATAAGGTCGCCTCGTACCTGGTGCAGCATCTCTCGGAACGCATGCCGCTGCGAGACCAGGCCTCATCATCGCGTCACATAGGAGCTGAAGCTTTCCGGATCGGGTATCCAATCGGCATCCAGTTGCTCGGCGATATGGTTGAATTCTGCCCTCAGGACAAGAGTGAGTAGAGCAGCCCCGCTACGAAAATCCCATCCTGGTTCGTTTGACGCATCGACTATTCAGATTGATTGGCGTGATACCCGGCGCGGCCGCAACACGCGAGGCCGTCAACCGCTGAGCAGAAAACCAGCCTTCGCCTTCCGCGGCGGCGGACCTCGTCAGCCTCTCGAAAGCTTGCCTGAGTAGGTTGCTCATGTGATCTGTGGAAGTGAGGATAGCGTGCACCCGTACAAACTAGACATTCATCGTGGCAGCTTGGCTGCAGGTGCAGCACGCCGTACCGCACGAGCAAGCGGACAGGCCGGCCAAGCCGGTTTTGAGCAGCACTTGGGCGAACTGCAGGCGGCGGACGAGTTGATGGGTGCGCCAGGCGAGGAGGTCCTCGTCAATGGCTCGCATGGTAAAGGTGAGTTGAGACCAACGAAGAGGCAGAGGATCCAAAGCAATCTGCAGCATGCTGTCACTGAGCGGCAACCAGGTGAGGTTGGCAACTCAGGCGCTCGCGTGATGATGCAACTCCCCACCCATCAGGTGGGTACATCGGAACGGGAGGCGCAACTTGTGATGCAGGGGGACGAGCACGAATACACCCCAGCACCGCATCTCGACGGGTCGATGCCCTCGACAGTGCAGCCGGATCGTCCAATTGTGGTCCCCGACGGTGCCGACAAGCGTCCTGTTTATTCCAACGATGCCACCGCCATCGAAGGGCTGAAGTCAGCACTCCTTGCGGGTAAAGCCAGGCCGGACACGGTCACTCGCAGCACAAATTCTCTTTTCGGCTTTAGTCGTTGGCTCTTTCAAAACAACAAGCCAGGGCTTGCTGCTCGGCTTTACCATCCGTCGCTGAGCCAGGATCTCGAGGAGTACGAGAGTAGGGGTGGTTCCTCCACCGTGGCTGGCGCACTGCGTCAATTGATGAAGTCGATGGGCGGAGCCGGCCCGATTGTGGGTCGCGCTGTCCTGAACCCCCATCCTGACGACGCCGCGCTCACCAGACATTTCAGATCCGCGAGCGGCTACGCAACTGCTCTTAACCATTTCAGTCATTACCTACGTCAAAATGACAAGCTCGGAATTGCGGGTCGCATTTACGATAAATCGCTGGATAAAGATGTTGAGAGCTACAAGGCCGCCTCCTCTAATGGTGGAGCTCCGATCGAATCTGCGCTGGTTTATCTCCGCAAGAACCCGCCGCGCGTTATACTCGGGAATCATCTGGAAAACGCGGTCAGCATGGAGGCTCGTCCCCGTGGCGACGCTGCTCAGCATACCGCACCACAGCAGGGATTCGATTGGCCAGAGGAGCTCCTGCCGGTAGGTTATAAGGAGGGCACCGATCTACCATTGTCTCTCGCCCCAACCGCACACCAACACCAAGCGCCCGACTTTGGAGAGGCCGTCCCTCACTTGAACTGGCGCCACGGCGACCAGGGCGCCCCGGAGGAGCTGGTAGCTGCACGGGACAGGAGCAGCCCGCTGCCAAGCGAGGCGGTGCCACATAAATCTGGACGGGGACTCGCTACGCAGCCCAGATTGTGGGCGGAGAAATCCGCCTCGCCAGAGCTCTTTCGACGGCGGGCGGAGCAGGCTCTGCCGGCGTCCGCCAGAGGTGTGGAGACATCCTCCGCGGTTGATGAAGCCGCGCAGGCCGCTCGCCAAGCTTTGGCTTGGTTGCAGCAGGAGATGGAGGGGATCGAACCGATGCAGGATCCTCATAAGGTGGCTACACCGGAATGTGAGGCGCAGCTCGTCAGGCAGAGGGATGAGCACGAATCCACCCCAGCACCGCATCCCGGAGGTGGTGGGTCGATGCCCTCGACAGTGCAGCCGGATCGTCCAATTGTAGTCCCCGACGGTGCCGACAAGCGTCCTGTCTATTCCAACGATGCGACCGCTATCGAAGGGCTGAGGGCAGCATTCCACGCGGGTAAGGCCAAAGCGAACACGGTCACTTACAATGTAAATTCTCTTTTCGGCTTTAGTCGGTGGCTCCTTCAAAACAACAAGCCAGGGTTTGCTGCTCGGCTTTACCATTCGTCGCTGGATCAGGATCTCAAGGAGTACGAGAGTACGGGTGGTTCCTCCACCGTGGCTGGCGCACTGCGTTACCTCAAGAAGTCGACAGGCGGAGCCCAGATTATGGCTCGCCCTGTCGTGATCCCCTATCCTGACGATGCCGAGCTCATTAGAAATTACAGAGCCGCTTCGACCAAGGAGTACCTGGCAGCGCCTGCGACCGGACGGAATCCAGATACCGTGGGCGGCTATACAAATTTTCTTAGACATTTTAGTCAGTACCTGCGTCAAAATAACAAGCTTGGGATTGCGGCTCGGATTCACGACAAATCGCTGGATAAAGATGTTGAGAGCTTCAAGGCTGTCTCCTATGGTAATAGGCTAAGTATCAGTTCTGCATTGGCTCACCTCCGGGATATCCTGCCGCGCATTGTGCTCGGGCGCGAAACTGTCCTTTCTGCTCATCCGGCAGACGCAGTCACCAGGCGCGTTGGGGCCGCTGCTGAAGCTGGGCCAGCGGCACCGGCAAGAGCTCCCCAACCCGCCTCGCCAGCAACCGCTAGGCTGCCAGGCACCTACCGCGGCCTTCCACTGGTTGATGTGACCACACTGACTACCAGTTCCTCTGGGGCTCAGATCGGGGCGCTCGATCCGACAGCCCCGTCCAACGTTGCAACGGGGCGGGTGCTCGGCGCCGCCGAATGGCTGAGCGACGCCCATATCCAGAGAGATTACAATTTGCTGGAGGGGCAACTGCAGGGGATCAATCCGGCGCTCGCTGCCCGGACTCGGCTGGTGGATCCTTCCGTATCCCATCTACTGCGACACACGTCGCCGCAAGACGCTCGAGGCATATTGCAGTCCATCTATAATCAAAACAACGCCACAGCCGACTTCCTGTTCTTGCCAGTGAATAATGGCACGGCTACTAGCCCCGGCACCCATTGGTCGCTGCTGCTCGTTGATCGCCGCGACCCGGAAAGGCGGTTCGCCTATCACTACGACTCCCTCCAGCGAGAGGGATATAACGACGTGCCTGCAAAACAGCTCGCAGGACTGCTGAATGCCACCTTGGCGCCAGCCCCCATGGCCAGACAGACGAACCATTATGATTGCGGCGTATTTGTCCTGGAGGGCACGTGGGCGCTGGTTGAACGATTGGTGAAAGGGCAGCGGCCAGACCACGAGCCGCTGCCCCTCGACAACCTCGTTGCCGATCGGCAGGCGCTGCAAGACCGGCTAAGGAGGCGCTTGCCGCACGAGGAAGAGCCGCGGCAGCTGCTGGAGGATGAACCCGCCTCCCCACCGATGATGGCATTCGAGCCAGGGGAACTGCGGCAACTGTTGGAGGACGAGCCTGCCTCCCCACCAATGATGGCGTTCCAGCCAGGGGAACTGCGGCAGCTGTTGGAGGATGAACCCGCTTCCCCACCGATGATGGCGTTCGAGCCAGGGGAACTGCGGCAACTGTTGGAGGATGAACCCGCTTCCCCACCGATGATGGCGTTCGAGCCAGGGGAACTGCGGCAACTGTTGGAAGACGAGCCTGCCTCCACTTGGGCACAAATCAATTCGACCCCACATGCGCGAGCGGACGGTGTTCATCAGCCAGCCCAGGCGCCGTGGCTCCCTGAACGCAGAAGATAACTTTGCGGAGGAGCGGTCACGCAACTGTCGGCGGCGCCGGGCCTCAGGGTGAATGGAAAGGATGGAGTGGCGGATGGTGTCGCGTGAAGGCGCAACACGCGTGCTGACCGACCTGATACGTAGGAAGTCGTTCATTGCTCCCAAATCGTATGTGAGGAACATTCCTGTCCCGGCTGCGCCGCGCGATGCTAGGTCGCGTTGTTCAGCGGGCCAAGCCGATGACACCTACGAAGCTACTGATCGGGCAGATCGCCGTTGTGTGCGCAATTGTCATTATCGGCGTATGGACGGCAACCCAATGGTGCGCTCAAATGCTGACCTACCAGACGCCTCTCGGCGCACCATGGTTTCTCTTCGCCGGCTGGCCAATCTACAAGCCGTGGAAGCTGTTTGAATGGTGGTTCCACTTCGATGCTTATGCGCCGGAGGTCTTCGACAAAGCCGGTACGCTTGCAGGCGCCAGCGGATTCCTGGGCTGTGCCGCCGCAATCGCTGGCTCGCTTTTGCGCGCGCGACAGCGCGGGTCGGTTACGACCTATGGGTCTTCACGGTGGGCCACGACTCATGAGGTCGAGACGGCAGGGTTGTTACGGCCGGCGGGCGTTTTCCTCGGTAGGCTGAACGATCGCTATCTGCGCCATGACGGCCCGGAGCACGTCATGGCATTTGCGCCGACGCGTTCGGGCAAGGGCGTGGGGCTGGTTGTTCCAACGCTACTTTCCTGGACCGGGTCTGCCATCATTCATGATATAAAAGGCGAAAATTGGCAGTTGACCTCCGGCTGGCGGTCGAAATTCTCGTACTGCCTTCTGTTCAATCCGACCGACCCGAGATCGGCACGCTACAACCCGCTGCTGGAGGTACGCAAAGGCCCAGATGAGATCCGAGACGTTCAAAACATCGCCGACATCCTCGTCGATCCCGAGGGCGCGCTGGAGCGACGGAACCACTGGGAGAAGACCAGCCATTCACTCCTAGTTGGCGCCATTTTGCACGTGCTCTACGCTGAAGAGGAAAAGACGCTGGCCCGCGTCGCCACCTTCCTGTCGGACCCGCAACGCTCGTTTGCCGCAACGCTACAGCGGATGATGACGACAAACCATCTCGGGACGGGGCATAACCCTCAGGTCCATCCCGTAGTGGCCTCGGCGGCTCGCGAACTCCTGAACAAGTCGGAGAACGAGCGCTCAGGCGTCCTCTCGACCGCCATGTCCTTTCTCGGGCTTTATCGTGATCCAACGGTCGCGACGGCCACTTCGTCCTGCGACTGGCGCATCGCTGACCTAGTGGATGGAGAGCGACCGCTGTCGCTCTATCTGGTCGTGCCGCCTTCGGATATCTCGCGCACCAAGCCTTTGGTGCGACTGATCTTGAACCAGATCGGCAGGCGGTTGACGGAGCGCCTGGAGGGGGACCCGAAGAAGAGCCGTAAGCATCAACTGCTCATGATGCTGGACGAGTTTCCGGCGCTCGGTCGCCTCGACTTCTTCGAGACGGCGCTCGCCTTCATGGCAGGTTATGGCATTCGCTCCTATCTGATCGCACAATCTTTGAACCAGGTTTCAAAGGCCTATGGCGAGAACAATGCTATTCTCGACAATTGCCACGTGCGAATTGCCTTTTCCTCCAATGACGAACGCACGGCCAAGCGCATCTCGGATGCCCTCGGCACCGCAACCGAACTTAGGTCGATGCGCAACTATGCGGGCCATCGGCTTGCGCCCTGGCTTTCGCATGTCATGGTGAGCCGCCAGGAAACCGCGCGCCCGCTCCTGACGCCAGGCGAGGTGATGCAATTGCCGCCGTCAGACGAATTGGTCCTGGTTTCTGGGTTGCCGCCGATCCGCGCCAAGAAGCTGCGCTATTATCAGGATCAGAATTTCACAGACCGGGTGCTGCCTGCGCCGGTGCTGCGCGACGGTCCCTATGCGGACTGCCCTGCATCACGCCCGGACGGCTGGACTGGACAAGTGTGCAGCGTCGATAGCCGACTTGCTGCGGACGACGAAAGCGCCGACGCGCCAGTTGAAGACGAGGGAGGCGTTCAGCAGCAACGCCATCCAAGCCTGCCCGTAGAAGACGTTGTTGTCTCTCAAGAGCCCGATCAGGCCGATCTGTTGAAGCCCGCAGACGATGACAGCGAAGCGCTCGCGGACAAGCGTGTCATGGATCGGATTTCCACTGCGGCCCGCGCCTACGGTATCAACGAGGGCAGGGGCGACGACAAGGATGTCATTCCCGGCTTCTGAAGTCCGCTGAGTTGCAGAGCGCATCTCAGCGTAGATAACGGCCATAAGCAATTTTGAGCGTCTGGCCGATCCTTCTCCCGTCGCCGGCGCAACGCCGGGCCGTCGGAACGAGCCGCATGAAGCCCCACCGCATTCGCCATCAGTTTCTGCTTGAGCCGGAGCTCAGCGAGAAACTGGACAACCTCAGTCGCGATCCGTCAACGACCAAATCAGCGATCGTGGCGAAGGCGGTCGAGGCGTTCATCGAGCGGCGTGGCGAGAACGAGTTCGATCGGCGCTACGGCGTAAGGCTTGACCGGCTCTCCCGCGACCTTGCCCACGTCAGGCGCGATGCCGAGGTGATCCTGGAGAGTCTGGCGCTCTTCATCCGCTTTTCGATCACGCTTCATGCCCACACGCCTGTGCCGGACAGGGCGACCCAGGCGATTGCCCAGGAGCGTTTTGACAAATTCGTTGAGCAGGTCGGCCGCCAGATCGCTTCCGGCAAAAGGTCGCTTAGCAAAGACAATGGTGGGGGAGGGGAAGGATGAGCTCTCATCCCGAGGCCGACCACCGGCGGCGTGTCATGCTGCGCACCGCCCTGGGTCCGGCAATCACCGAAGCCCTTGCCGATCCGTCCGTCATCGAGGTGATGGTCAATCCCGACGGTGCGCTGCGGCTCGACCGGCTGGGCGAGGGCCGAGTCAATACGGGCGTGCATCTGCACCCGTCCGAGGCGGAACGCATCATCCGCCTGGTCGCCTCCCATGTGCGGGTCGAGGCGCACGCGGACAATCCGATTGTCAGTGCCGAACTGCCGTCGGGCGAGCGCTTCGAGGGTCTGCTGCCGCCGGTCGTGCTCGCGCCATGCTTTGCCATCCGTAAACCAGCGGCAAAGCTCTACACGCTGGCCGACTATGTCGCGGACCGGATCATGCTGCCGCTGCAGGTCGATGTGCTCAAGAGGGCAGTCCGCGAGCGGCGCAACATCCTGGTCGCCGGCGGCACGTCTTCGGGCAAGACAACCCTTGCCAATGCGCTGCTGGCGGAGGTCGCAGAATGCGACGAGCGGGTGATCCTCATCGAGGACACGCGCGAACTGCAGTGCGCGGCCAGGGACTGCGTTGCCCTGAGAACGAGGCGGGGCTCGGTCACCCTTGCCGATCTCGTGCGCTCAACGCTGCGGCTCAGGCCCGACCGCATCATCGTCGGCGAAGTAAGAGGTGCGGAAGCACTCGACATGCTGAAGGCATGGAACACCGGGCACCCCGGCGGCATCGCCACGGTTCACGCCAATTCGGCGCGCTCCGCACTCTACCGTATCGAGCAGCTCGCACAGGAAGCAGTCGTCACCGTTCCCCGCCGCCTCATCGCCGATGCCGTCGACCTGCTCGTCTTCATCGCCGGCCGCGGCTCGTCGCGCCACATCGACGCAATCGCCGAGGTCACCGGTCTCGACGGCAGCGGCGATTACGCCGTTGCCCCGCTCACGCTTTCGCAACTCCAGCAGCTTTGAAAGGCCTTCCTCATGCGCAAGAAGCTTCGCTTTCTTTCGTCCACAGCGCTCGCGTTTCTTATCACGGCCCCCGTTTATGCGGCCGGCTCCGGCATGCCGTGGGAGCAGCCGCTGCAGCAGATCCTGGAGTCGGTGCAGGGACCGGTCGCCAAGATCGTTGCGGTGATCATCATTATCACCACCGGCCTGACGCTTGCCTTCGGCGACACCGCCGGTGGTTTTCGGCGCCTGATTCAGATCGTCTTCGGTCTGTCGATCGCCTTCGCGGCATCGAGCTTCTTCCTCTCCTTCTTCTCCTTCGGTGGTGGGGCGCTCGTCTGATGGCCGCCGGGGAGCAGCATATCGAGGGCTTCGCAGTACCGGTCCACCGGGCGCTGACCGAGCCGATCCTGCTCGGCGGGGCTCCGCGCGCGGTGGCGATCCTCAACGGTACAGTGGCCGCGGCCATTGGCTTCGGCTTGCAGCAATGGATTGCTGGTCTGGTGCTTTGGATCGCGGGCCACTCGTTAGCGGTCTTTGCCGCAAGACGCGATCCGGACTTCGCCAGCGTGCTTGTGCGCCACCTTCGTCTGAAGGGGTGGCTTGCATGCTGAACCTTTCGGAATATCGAAGCAAAGCCGACCGGCTTGCCGACCATCTACCCTGGGCTGCCTTGGTGGCGCCCGGCATCGTGCTCAACAAGGACGGCAGCTTTCAGCGGACGTTGCGGTTCCGCGGCCCGGATCTCGAAAGTGCGACGGAGGCTGAACTCGTCGGCATTTGCGGCCGGGCGAACAATGCTCTCAGACGCCTTGGCTCTGGCTGGGCATTGTTCTTTGAGGCCGAGCGCATAGAAGCGCTGGGCTATCCGAACTCGCATTTTCCTGACGCCGCGTCGTGGCTGGTCGACGAAGAACGCCGCGCTGCTTTCGAGGGGAAGGTAGCGCACTACGAGAGCCGCTATCATGTGACCTTAGTGTTTATGCCACCGCCCGACGCCCAGGCGCGCGCGGAAAGCGCGCTCGTCGACTCTCATTATTCCCAAGGAGAAAGAGACTGGCGCCAGGATCTGGCGAGGTTCCGTGACGAGACCAACCGCGTGCTCGATCTCTTCTCGGGCTTCATGCCCGAAGTACGCGTCCTCGATGATGCTCAGACGTTGACCTATCTCCACGGCACGATTTCGCCTCGACGCCATCCTATCATGGTCCCGGAAACGCCGATATATCTGGATGCCATCCTGGTCGATGCGCCGCTTGCCGGTGGCCTGGAGCCGATGCTGGGTGAGCAGCATCTTCGCACACTGACCATCCTCGGCTTTCCGAACCTCACCCGGCCCGGGATTCTCGATGCCCTCAATCATCAGGATTTCGCCTATCGCTGGATGACGCGCTTCATTCCGCTCGAGAAAACGGAAGCCACGAAGACGCTGACGCGGTTGCGCCGGCAGTGGTTTGCCAAGCGCAAATCGATCGTGGCAATCCTACGCGAGGTCATTACCAACGAGCCGGTCCCGCTTGTCGACAGCGATGCCGACAACAAGGCGCTCGATGCCGACGAAGCCCTTCAGGCATTGGGCGGCGATCATGTGAGCTTCGGCTATCTCACCACGACCGTGACGGTGTGGGGCGAGGATCGCCAAGCCGCTGCAGAGAAGCTTCGCGCGGTCGAGCGCATCATCAATGGGATCGGTTTCACCACGATCCGAGAAGGCGTCAATGCGGTCGAGGCTTGGCTCGGCTCATTGCCTGGCCATGTCTACGCTAACGTTCGCCAACCGCTCGTTCATACTTTGAACCTTGCCCATCTCATGCCGCTGTCGTCGGTTTGGGCCGGTCCTGCGACAAACGAGTATCTCGCGAAAGTCACCCAAACCGAAGCGCCACCGCTTCTCGTTGCCGAGACCAGCGGGTCGACACCGTTTCGGCTTTCCACCCACGTCGAAGATGTCGGCCACATGCTGGCTGTTGGTCCGACCGGCGCCGGCAAGTCGGTTCTGCTTGCTCTGATTGCTCTGCAGTTCAGGCGCTATGCCGGCGCCCAGGTTTATGTCTTCGACAAAGGCAATTCGGCCCGTGCTGCAACACTTGCCATGGGTGGAGAACACCACGCGCTAGGAGCGGACGGTTCCCTTGCCTTTCAGCCACTGCGCAGCATCAACGACCAGGCTAGCCGAAGCTGGGCGGCCGAATGGATCGCCAGCCTTATTGCCCACGAGAACGTCACCGTCACGCCGGAGGTGAAGGAGGCTATCTGGTCAGCGCTGGCCAGCCTTGCCACCGCGCCGGCGCAGGAACGCACACTGACCGGCCTTTCGGTCCTGCTTCAATCCAATGCGCTGAAGTCCGCATTGATGCCCTACACGCTCGACGGTCCCTTCGGCCGCCTGCTCGATGCCGATCATGATGGGCTGGCCTTGTCGGATGTGCAGTGTTTCGAGACCGAGGAGCTGATGCACAGCCAAGGCGCTTTGCTGCCGGTGCTTACCTATCTGTTCCAGCGACTTGAGGAACGGTTCGACGGACGGCCCACGCTGATCATGCTCGACGAGGCGTGGGTCTATCTCGACAATCCGCTGTTCGCCGCCCGCATCCGCGAATGGCTGAAGGTGCTGCGAAAGAAGAACGTGTCGGTTGTCTTCGCTACGCAGTCGCTGGCTGATATCGCGGGCTCTGCCATAGCGCCGGCAATCATCGAAAGCTGCCCGCAGCGCATTTTCCTTCCCAATGATCGTGCCGTGGAACCCCAGGCGCGCACAGCCTACGAACGCTTCGGTTTAAGCGAGCGGCAGATCGAATTGATCGCCCGCGCCACGCCGAAGCGTCAGTATTATCTGCAATCGCGCCGCGGCAACCGTCTGTTCGAGCTCGGGCTTGGCCCCATCGCTCTTGCGCTTTGCGGTGCTTCCGATCCGGCCACGCAGACTCTGATCGACAGGATCCTGTCCGAAGACGGGCAAGGCAGCTTTGCCTCGCAGTTCCTGATCGCGCGCGGCCTCGATTGGGCCGGCGAACTTCTCAAGCAATTCCCTCAACCAGACAAGGAGCAATTAGCATGATGCGGCGACGCCTTCTCTCCGGCCTGATCACCGTTTCCCTGATCGCCAAGCCTATGGCCGACTATGTGCAGCCCGCCTACGCCCTTATCGTGTTCGATCCGTCCAATTATGCGCAGAACGTGCTGACGGCCGCGCGCGCCCTGGAGCAGATCAACAACCAGATCCAGTCGCTGCAGAATCAGGCGACCATGCTGCAGAACATGGCGCGCAATCTTCAGCGTCTGGATTTCTCTTCCGTTGGCCAACTCACCGGTTCGCTCCATCGCATCGACGGCTTGATGGACCAGGCGAGTGGCCTCAGCTTTGATCTGGGCAAGCTTCAAGACCAGTGGCGCAGCCAATATCCGGAAAGCTACGACGCCACGATCAAGGTCAGCGATGTGGCGAGTGCTGCGCGCGAGCGTTGGCAAAGCGCCATGCAGGCGTTCCGCCAGACCATGGGGGTCCAGTCGCAAATCGTCGAGAACGTCCGCGCCGACGGCGATCTGCTCGCCGATCTCGTCAACCGCAGCCAAGGGGCGGCCGGTGCGCTTCAGGCAAGCCAGGCCACCAACCAGCTGATAGCGCTTTCGACAAAGCAGCAGATGCAGATCCAGACGCTGCTCGCAACGCAGTTTCGAGCTGAGGCCGAGGATGCCGCCCGCAAGGCCCAGTCAGAGGAAGCCGCCCGCGAGATGACGAAGCGATTCTTGGGTACCGGCTCGGCTTATCCCGGCAATTAATCACGAGTTCATCACGACGAGGAAGGCAGCGGCATGAACGACCTTGGCGTCATCGATCGCTTCATGGAGACCTTCATCCGCTACATCGACAGCGGGTTCGGTCTGCTCTCGGGCGACGTCGCCTTCCTCACTACCATTCTGATCGGCATTGACATCACACTTGCCGGCCTGGCGTGGGCGCTCGGCGAGGAGACCAGCGTTCTCGGCCGGCTTGTCCGCAAGGTGCTCTATGTTGGCGTCTTCGCCTTCATCCTGAACAATTTCAAGAACCTCGCCGATATCATTTATCGTTCTTTTGCCGGTCTCGGGATTAATGCGTCGGCCGGCAATCTGTCGGCAGACAATCTCCTGCGCCCGGGCCGCATTGCCGCGACCGGTTTCGAAGGTGCTTGGCCAATGCTTGACCAAGCCAGTCAGCTCCTGGGCTTCCCGGAAATCTTCGGCAACGCACTGACCATCTTCGTGCTGCTGATGGCCTGGTTCCTGGTCATCATCGCCTTCTTCATCCTTTCCATCCAGCTTTTCATCACCATCCTTGAGTTCAAGCTCACCACGCTGGCAGGTTTTGTTTTGGTTCCATTCGCACTTTGGAACCGTTCAGCGTTCCTGGCCGAACGCGTGCTCGGCCATGTTATCTCGTCAGGCATCAAGGTGATGGTGCTCGCCGTCATTGTCGGCATCGGCTCCACGCTCTTCGGGGAGTTCGCTTCCGCATTGCAAGGCAAGGAGCCGGATCTGGCCGCTGCCATGTCCCAGGTACTGGGCGCACTGGCACTGCTTGGCCTTGGCATTTTTGGGCCGGGGATCGCGTCGGGTCTTGTCTCAGGCGCACCGCAGCTTGGCGCGGGCGCCGCCCTCGGCACGACCGCGGCGGCAGCGGGTGTATCACTCGTTGCTGGAGGCACGGCATTTTCTGGCGCGCGTATGGCAACCAGCGGCGGTCTCGCCGCCATCCGCGCCGGCACAACAATGGGATCGGCTGCTTCCACGTCCTGGCAGATCGGGCGCGCAACCTCGCCCGACGTTGGCCTCTCCGGTGTGGCTGCTGGAATGCATGGTGTAACCAGTGCCGCTGGCGGCGCCGCTATACGCGTAGCGCGATCCGCCACTGCAAGTGTTGGGCGCAACGCCGATGCCGGGCGCGATGCCGCGTGGACCGCGACCGGCGGCACGCCGACCGCGTCAATGACCGAGCGCTCTGCCGGTTCGGCCACTGTTTCGGCGCCGACGTGGGCAAGGCGCCTACGTTCTGAACAGACCGCCCGTGCACATCGCCACGCTGCCATGCAAGCTGTCCGAGACGGAGACCGGCCGGGAGGCAGCGCCAACCCCTCTCTCAACGACAAGGATGACTAGATGCTCTTCAAGCGACCCGTGCACCGTTACGGCAAAACACCCGAACCGGTCACGCCGTATCAAAAAGCCGCCCAGCTGTGGGACGAGCGCATCGGCTCATCTCGACTGCAGGCCAGGAACTGGCGGCTCATGGCCCTTGGGTGCCTGGCCTTGGCGACCGGACTTTCCGGCGGCCTCGTATGGCAGTCGATGCAAAGCCGTGTCGTGCCTTACGTCGTCGAGGTCGATGGCTTCGGCGAGACGCGCGCCGTCGCGCCGGCAATCCGGAATTATGAGCCCTCGGATGCTCAGATCGCCTGGCATCTCGGCCGCTTCATCCAGAATGTCCGTTCCGTTTCCACCGATCCGGTTTTGGTACGGCAGAACTGGTTCGCAGCTTACGACTTTGCTAGCGATCGCGCAGCGCTCTTCCTCAACGAATACGCCAAGGCGAACGACCCCTTCGGTCAGATCGGAACGCGCAGTGTCTCGGTACAGGTCACCAGCGTGGTCAGGGCCTCCGAAAGTTCATTCCAGGTCAAATGGACCGAGCAGGTGTTTGAGCGCGGAAGCCTTGCCAGCACGATGCGCTGGACTGCGATCCTCACGATCGTGATCCGCTCGCCAAGCAATACGGATCAGCTGCGCAAGAATCCGCTCGGCGTCTTCATCAACGCCATTGACTGGTCACGCGAGCTCGACAGCGCCGTCCCACCCCCCCTTTCTCCGACGGAGTCCACCAATGAAAGATAAAATGTCACCGATTCGTGCCGTGCTGATCCTATCGGTGTCGGCAGCGGTCGTTTCCGCTTGTGCATCGAAGAAGGTGCCGCCGCCTGAGATTTCCTATGACGCTGCTGACTTCAAACCGGCCGCGATCGAGAAGGCGCCGGAGAGGCCGATTAGAATTGTCGAGGTGCCAAAACCACTGCCGCTGCCTGGCCAATTGCAGCCCGAGTCCGGCAAGGCCGAGGACAAGCGCCCCCCTGAAGAACGCGTCGCTGATGCCAACAAAGCCGCGACCCAGCAACCCACCAAGTACGGGTATGTTAATGCCGTGCAAGTCTACCCCTTCACCGATGGCGCGCTTTATCAGCTCTATGCCGCGCCGGAGCGCGTGACCGACATCGCTCTGCAGCCGGGCGAGAAACTAACCGCCGTGTCGGCTGGCGACACCGTGCGCTGGGTCATAGGCGATACCGCAAGCGGCACCGGTGACAATCAGCGCACCCATGTTCTGGTGAAACCCTTCGCGCCGGGTCTTGCCACCAATGTCGTCATTACGACGGACCGGCGGACCTATCATTTGCAGCTTCAAAGCACCGAGAAGACAGCAATGGCGGCAATCTCCTGGACCTACAGCCAAGACCAGATCATCGCGCTTCGCCAGCGCAATGCTCAAGCCGAGGCAGTTACACCGGTCGCGTCGAATATCGCGCTCGAAAACCTTCGCTTTCGCTACTCGATCAGTGGCGACACACCGCCCTGGAGACCGACGCGAGCCTTCGACGACGGCAGCAAGGTCTATATTGAGTTCCCTCGTCGCATAGATCAGGGCGAGGCGCCACCACTCTTCATCGTCGGCGCAGATGGGAGCAGCGAGCTCGTCAACTATCGCGTGCGCGGCAACTATTACATCGTCGATCGGCTCTTCGCCGCGGCCGAACTTCGCCTCGGCACCAAGCAGCAGCAGGTGATCCGCATCAGCAGGATTGACGACAGGCAACCGCTACGGCGGATCTCGCTCTTTTCGCGTTCCAGCCGGTGAGGTGAGGGCTCATGATCGAAAATTCCCGCTCTGGCATCCCGCCGAAACTGGATCCCGAGGAACTGCAGCTTCGGGCCTCTCCCCGCCGCGTGGTGCGGTTCAGGCGCGGTGTGATCATCGCGATCGCAGCGCTCGGATCCGGCGCTGTGTTCGGCGTTGCCATGATGGCGCTCCAGGGGCCGGCCCTTCGCATCAGGGATCAGGCGGAAGATCCCTACAGCACTGAGCGCAAACCAACCGTCGAGGGACTCGATACGCTTCCCCATGACTATTCCGGCATGAAGCCGAAGCCTCCCGTCCTTGGGCCACCTTTGCCGGGCGACCTCGGTCGCCCCATCCTCGAGCGGCAGCGCCAGCTCGGCATCGTGCCGGGTCAAGACATCTCGGCCGAGGAGCAGCGTCTAGCGCAGCAGGCGATCGAAGCGCGTGAATCGCAGGTGCTTTTCCGCGTCGAAAATCGAGCTCAACAGACAGATGTCGGTGAGAGCGTGCAAACTGCTCAGCATCCATTTGAGGCACTTCCCCAATCCGAAGCAGCACGCGCGTCAGCCTCGGTGGCGCCGGCGGAAGGCGACCAGAACAATCAGCAGCGAAAGCTTGATTTCCTCAGCCAGCGGAGCACTGGCGGGATCTACAATCCGCATGCGCTGCAGACGCCGATCTCGCCGTATCAACTGATGGCTGGCAGCGTGATTGCCGCCAGCCTGATCACCGGCATCAATTCCGATTTGCCGGGCCTTGTCGTCGCGCAAGTCACCGAGAATGTGCACGACACGGTCACGGGCAACATATTGCTGATTCCGCAGGGCTCACGTCTTATCGGCGTCTACGACAGCGTCGTCGCGTTCGGGCAAAAGCGAGCGCTGCTGGTCTGGCAGCGCATTCTGCTGCCCGACGGCTCGTCGGTCGAAATCGACAATCTGCCCGCGAGCGACACCGCCGGCTACGCAGGGCTGGAAGACAAAGTCGATTTCCACACCTGGCAGCTGATCAAGGGGGTGGCGCTTGCCACATTGCTCGGTGTCGGCACGGAATTCAGCCTCGGCGAAAACGAGAGCGATCTGGTCAAGGCGATCCGGGAATCAGCCCAGCAGAACGCCAGTCGAGCCGGCCAGCGCATCACCGAAAAAAACCTCAATATCCAGCCCACCATCATCGTCCGCCCAGGTTGGCCACTGCGCGTCATCGTGCACAAGGACATCGTGCTGCGGCCATACGCGAGTTGAGCAGGAGTTACCATGGCTGACCTGAAACTTGGAAAGCTTCCAGACCGAACAGCTTCGAAGATCACCATTACCGTCAGCGCGGAGCTGGGCCAAACACTCAAGGAGTATGCTGCACTTTACCGTCAGACCTATCGTCAGTCTGAAACCGTGGCAGAACTCATCCCTTTCATGCTGGCGGCGTTTCTGGAAGGCGACCGAGCCTTTGCCAAGGCCCGAAAAGAAGGTCTGCCGACGGAGCTTGCCGAAAAATCGTGACTCCTCCGCTAGAGGCAGCTGGAACATTGCCTAGCTGTCGCGGCCTACCTGCTCCTCGCGAAGCATAGGATCAAACACCTTGGAATGCAGGTATGCGTAAGAGAGGATGTGGAAGGAAATACCGCGCAACAGCCTAAGTTTGCATTTTCGATTGGATGCGGTAGTCGCCTATGAGCGGTCAAAATGAAACGCAGCTGGTTCGCGATCGACCAAACGGCGAGCGCACTGTGCTTTGCTCAGACCGCCACCGAGTGCCTCGCCGTTCCCCCTTTGAAATATGTATCGAACTTGGCCGCGATGGTTCGAACGAAGGGGCGACTTTCAGCCCGTACGACGAAACTGTCGCCATCGAATTCAAGCGCTCGGGCAGGATCGTGGAGGGCGATGGACCTCGAGCGATGAAGGAGCTTCTCGCCGGCTTTGCCGAACCGCTCCACCAGATCGACTGCCGAGAAGGCAAAATCACACATCAGCCGCTCGATTATCCAGCCACGGACGCGATCGTCGTCGGAAAGGGCAACGCCCCGGACGGCAGCCAACCCGCCATCCGCAACCATGCGCCCGTACCCGGCAGTCGAAGCCATGTTCTGCACGTAGCCTTGGCGAAAACGACCGATGGACGAAGGGCCAAGTCCGATCAGTGTCGGGCAGCGATCCTCGGTGTAGCCCTGAAAATTGCGATGCAAAACCCCTGCGCGGGCCGCTATGGCCAGCGCATCGTCGGGCTTCGCGAAATGATCGAGTCCTATTGCCTCATATCCCTTGGCGACAATTGCCCGCGCCGCGAGTTGAGATTGGGCGAAACGCTCGGTGGGACTCGGCAGCCATGCCTCGTCGATCATCGTCTGATGCTTCTTGAACCAGGGCACATGTGCGTAGCCGAACAGAGCCATCCGGTCTGGTTCCAAGGTCAGTGCCTGCGCCACCGTGGAACAGATCGTCTCGCGTGTCTGATTCGGGAGCCCGTAGAGCAGGTCCAGATTGACCGATTCAACGCCCCGCGAACGAACCCCGTCGACGACTGCCTTGGTCTGCAAAAAACTTTGCTCACGATTAATTGCTTTTTGCACTTGCGGATCGAAATCCTGCACGCCGAGGCTCGCCCGCGTTACGCCGATTTGAGCAAGCGCATCAAGGCGCGCCTTGTCCATGTCGTTGGTTCCGATTTCGATGCTGACCGTAGCATCCGGGAGAAGGTCGAAGCTGTCCCGCAAGGCCGCTCCAAGAGCAACCATGTCATCGGGCCTCAGCATCGTTGGCGAACCGCCACCGAAGTGGATTGCACGGACATGTGCCTTGCCGCTCACCAGACCGGCAATCGTGACGATTTCGGCATTCAGCGAGCGCAGATAAGCGGCCACCGGCTCATATTGGTGCGTCTGCTTGGTGTGACAGGCGCAGAACCAGCAGAGCTTGTCGCAGTAAGGAATGTGCAAATACAGCGAGATTTCGTCGCCACTTTCCAGCGCCTCCAACCAGCCACGGTAAATGGCAGCATCGACCCCGGAATGGAAATGCGGCGCCGTCGGATAGCTTGTGTAGCGTGGGACGTTCTCGCTGAGTTTGACAGCTATTTCCGATTGCATCTCGCGTTCACCGTGTTGCCCGCCGAACACTGCACGCATCGCTGAAGCAGACCCTGATCTCGATCAGCCGCGCGCATGGACAAACCGCCGCAGGACTTCTCTACCCTGGATGGGTATCCTGCCGGCAGTTAGGATCGGGTAAAGCGAACGCATGACCTTTCGGCAAGACATTCATACTTCCGGCATTCCTGTTCTTTGCCTCCCTTGCGAGGCACGGCGTCGCGGTGTCTGCGGTGCGCTCGATCCAGACAATTTGGTTGGGCTCGCCAAGACTTGCTCGCGTCGCCGGATCGAGTCAGGAATGGAGTTGACCGGCGAGGCACAGAACGTCGACAGCTACTCGAACGTGCTTTCAGGCGTGGTAAAGCTATCAAAGAGCCTGTCGGATGGGCGCCAGCAGATCGTCGGTCTCCAGTTTGCACCGAATTTTCTGGGACGTCCTTTCAAGGTGGAAAGCTCGATCAATGCGGAAGCGGCAACAGCAGTCACGCTGTGCTCGTTTCCGCGAGCGGCCGTCGAACGGATGATGAAGGCGTCACGGGAATTCGAGCATCGCCTGCTCAAACAGACGCTGAATGAACTCGATGAGGCGCGCGAGTGGATGGTGACGCTGGGGCGCAAGACAGCTCCGGAAAAGGTGGCGAGTTTTCTCCTCATGATGGCCCGGAATATCGATTCCAGTCTCGACGCGGCTTCCAGGTCAGCGTCCTTCGATCTGCCGCTGACGCGTGCCGAAATCTCTGATTTCCTTGGAATTACCAACGAAACCGTGAGCCGCCAACTGACGCGATTGCGGGCTGACGGGGTGATTCGGATTGAGAACGCACGCCATGTGACGGTGGACAGCATAAGCCGTCTGGAGAAGCGCTGTGGCGGCGGACGCGAGCGGCCCTAAGCGGCGAGGCCCATGTCGCATGGCTCCGGGGCGGGCCGTGCTTGCCTTCTAATGCGATGTCGCCGCGCCTTCGAAGAAGCGGCGTCACGGTCGAGACAGACAGCTTTCGGGCTTTGATAGGGACGACGACCAATCGCCAGGTGTGTTTCGGCACATACCGGCGAAGCACGGTCCTTAAGCTGCCACGGCTCGGCCGAACGATCGCGTTCGTTTCCAATGGGATCCGAACAACGTTTGGCAGGGCATCGGCAATAGCATCCAACGCGTCGCAGAGCCTCAGCTTTCGCCTCAATCGATCGCGTCTGCGCCCGCCCAACCCAGGGAACGCCTTCCATGAGGGGGTGAGCCCGCGCTGCGTTCCTCGTTCATTCGCCACCTGCTGATTGCGCCGCCGACACAAAATCGTGCGGCCTGACATAGATCAGGGCGAGGGGGCGGCGGCTGCGCAATTAGTGCGCTGCGGATTTGGCATCCACCAGATTCGAGATCGGGATCTGCAATGAAATTCGGCACAGAGATCGTCCTTCTAAGCGTGTTCGCTTTTGCGGCCCTGGTGGCCGCCGGCTTCGGCGTGGATGAACCTTTCCGCCGACATATGTGGGTGTTGTTCTTCGCAGTGGCTGGTTTCACTGCGATCCTGTTGCGCAACACGGAGTTCAAGCCAGCAGCTCCGATTGACCCATCCGCTTACATGGATGGTCCGATCCGCTACGGCGCGATCGCCACCGTGTTCTGGGGTGTCGTCGGGATGCTGGTCGGCGTGGTGATCGCGCTTCAGCTCGCCTATCCCGATCTCAACATCCAGCCCTGGTTCAATTTCGGCCGTTTGCGGCCGCTGCATACATCCGGTGTCGTCTTCGCCTTCGGTGGCAACGCGCTGCTTTGCACGTCTCTGTATGTCGTGCAGCGCACCTGCCGCGCCCGCCTCTTCGGCGGTGATCTCGCCTGGTTCGTCTTCTGGGGCTACCAGCTGTTCATCGTCATGGCCGCGACCGGCTATCTGCTCGGCATCACCGAGGGCCGCGAGTACGCCGAACCCGAATGGTATGTGGATGTCTGGCTGACCATCGTCTGGGTCGCCTACCTCATTCTGTTCCTTGGCACGATCCTGAAGCGCAAGGAACCGCATATCTACGTCGCCAACTGGTTCTACCTGTCGTTCATCGTGACCATCGCGATGCTGCATGTGGTCAACAACCTGTCGATGCCAGTCTCGTTCCTGGGCTCCAAGAGCTACTCCGCCTTTTCCGGGGTCCAGGACGCGCTGACCCAATGGTGGTACGGCCACAACGCGGTCGGCTTCTTTCTCACCGCCGGCTTCCTTGGCATGATGTATTATTTCGTGCCCAAGCAGGCGAACCGGCCAGTCTATTCGTACCGGCTGTCGATCGTCCATTTCTGGGCGATCATCTTTCTCTACATCTGGGCTGGCCCGCATCACCTGCACTACACCGCCTTGCCAGATTGGGCGCAGACGCTCGGCATGGCGTTCTCGATCATGCTGTGGATGCCGTCCTGGGGCGGCATGATCAACGGCCTGATGACGCTGTCCGGCGCCTGGGACAAGCTGCGCACCGATCCGATCATCCGCATGATGGTGATGGCCGTCGCCTTCTATGGCATGTCGACCTTCGAAGGCCCGATCATGGCGATCAGGGCGGTCAATTCGCTGTCGCATTATACCGACTGGACCATCGGCCACGTCCATTCGGGCGCGCTCGGCTGGGTTGGCATGATCTCGTTCGGCGCAATCTACTACATGGTGCCGAAGCTCTGGAACCGTCACCGGCTCTACTCGCTGCGGCTCGTCACTTGGCACTTCTGGCTGGCGACACTCGGGATCGTCGTCTACGCCTCGGTCATGTGGGTGTCAGGCATCATGCAGGGCCTGATGTGGCGTGAATACGACCAGCAGGGCTTCCTGGTCTATTCCTTCGCCGAAACCGTCGCTGCCATGCACCCATACTACGTCATGCGCGCCATCGGTGGGGCCATGTACCTCTCCGGCGCCCTTATCATGGCCTGGAACATCACCATGACCATCCTCGGCCACCAGCGCGAGGAGGAGCCGATGCCGAGCCCCGTCGCCATCCGACCTGCGCGATCAGGAGCCAGGTAATGGGCTTGATGGACAAACACGCAATCATCGAGAAGAACGCCACGCTTCTTCTCGTTGGCTCGCTGCTCGTGGTGACGGTCGGCGGTATCGTCGAGATAGCGCCTCTCTTCTATCTCGACAATACGATCGAGAAGGTGGAAGGCATGCGCCCCTATTCGCCGCTCGAACTTGTCGGGCGCAACATCTATATGCGCGAGGGCTGCTTTCTCTGCCATAGCCAGATGATCAGGCCGTTCCGCGACGAAGTTGAGCGCTATGGCCACTACAGCCTGGCTGCCGAGTCCATGTACGATCACCCCTTCCAGTGGGGATCGAAGCGCACCGGGCCGGATCTCGCCAGAGTTGGCGACCGCTACTCGAATGCATGGCATGTCGCGCATCTTACCGACCCGCGCTCGGTGGTGCCGGAATCGATCATGCCGAGCTATGGGTTCCTGAAAGACACGCCGATCGACGTGAAGGATTTCTCGACGCATCTGGTCGCCAACAGGCGTGTAGCCGTCCCTTACACCGATGACATGATCGCGCACGCCAATGCGGATCTGGCGGCGCAGGCCGATCCCAATGCCGACACATCAGGCCTTGAGGCGCGTTACCCCAAAGTCAAGATCGGCGACTTCGACGGCAACCCGCAACAGGTCACCGAAATGGATGCCCTGCTCGCCTACCTGCAGATGCTTGGCACACTGGTCGACTTCAAAAATTACGACGAAGCCGCCGGCTACCGCTGAGGAGAACGCTGATGACCTACAATTTGATGCGGGCGTTTGCCGACAGCTGGGGCCTGGTTGCGATGGCGCTGTTCTTCGTCGGGTGCATCGCCTTTGCCCTACGCCCCGGCAGCCGAAGGCTGGCCGACGAAGCTGCCCGCATTCCGCTCGAGGACGAGTGATCATGAGCGACGAGCACATCGATGAGGTCTCCGGCGTCTCAACCACCGGCCATGAATGGGACGGCATCAGGGAGCTCAACAATCCTCTGCCGCGATGGTGGGTGATTACCTTCTACGTCACCATAGCGTGGGCGCTCGTCTATACGACCGCATACCCGGCATGGCCGATGCTGACCTCGGCAACCAAGGGCATGCTCGGCTATTCAAGCCGTAAGGACGTCAAGAACGACCTTGCCGCGGCCGAGGCCGCCAAGGGCAAGTATGTTGCAGCCATCCAGGCAAAGAGCGTCTCGGAGATCTTGACCGACGATGCCTTGCGCGAATTCGCGGTCGCTGCCGGGGCTGCCGCGTTCAAGGTCAACTGTACGCAATGCCACGGCTCCGGCGCTCAGGGGTCGAAGGGCTTTCCCAACCTGAATGACGATGACTGGCTCTGGGGCGGCAGCCCCGACCAGATCAAGCAGACGATCACGCACGGCCTCCGCTTTGCTTCCGATCCGGACACGCGACTGTCAGAAATGCCGGCCTTCGGCGACATCATCACCGCCGACCAGATCGCACAAGTCAGCGCCTACGTGGCCAGCCTTTCCGGCAAGGTCCGCGATGCAAGTCTGATCCAACCCGGCGCCAAGGTCTTTGCCGAGAACTGCGTCGCTTGTCACGGCGACAATGCAAAAGGCAACAGGGAATTCGGCGCCCCCGACCTGACTGACGCGATCTGGCTTTACGGGTCCGGCGAGACGGCCATCGCCGCCCAGGTTCGTGCGCCAAAGCAGGGCGTCATGCCGGCCTGGGTTGGCCGTCTCGGCGAGATCAAGGTCAAGGAACTTGCAGTTTATGTCCATTCGCTTGGCGGCGGAGAATAGGAATGGAAGCCCTATTCTTCGGTCACCCCTGCCAAGCGGACGAGGCCCGGCGCGAGCCGGGCCTCGACACCATTCCTAATGCGATCTGCACAACCCGGCAAGGCTGTCCTACCGCGAGGCTTTTCGACAGGTGCCCCTGACATTGGCTGGGAAAGTGGAGTTGCACGTGCGTGACAAGACGCAGTTGACACGGCTCGAAACAGAAACTGTCAATGCCGCCAAAACCCGCAAGCCCCTTTATGCCGCGCGTCAAAAGATCTTTCCGAAGCGCGCCTCGGGCAACTTTCGCCGCTTCAAATGGCTGGTGATGACGATCACACTTGGCATCTATTACCTGACTGCGTGGCTGCATTGGGATCGTGGCCCATTTGCCCCGGACCAGGCCGTGCTGCTCGATCTCACCAATCGGCGCTTCTACTTTTTCTTCATCGAGATCTGGCCGCAGGAATTCTTCTATGTGGCCGGCCTCCTGGTCATGGCCGGTGTTGGACTTTTCCTGATTACCTCTGCTGTCGGCCGTGCCTGGTGCGGCTATGCATGTCCGCAGACCGTGTGGGTCGATCTGTTCCTTGTCGTCGAGCGTGCGATTGAGGGGGACCGCAACGCCCGCATGAAACTCGATGCCGGCCCCTGGACCGCCCGCAAGCTGATGCTGCGGGTCTCGAAACACGCCATCTGGCTTGTCATAGGGGCGGCGACCGGTGGCGCCTGGATTTTCTATTTCGCTGATGCACCAACACTTGTGGGCGAGCTTTTCACCGGTACCGCCGCACCTGTCGCCTACATCACCATCGCCGTGCTGACGGCGACGACCTACACCTTCGGCGGCCTGATGCGCGAACAGGTCTGCACCTATATGTGCCCATGGCCGCGCATCCAGGCAGCCATGCTCGATGAGAATTCGCTCACCGTCACCTACAATGACTGGCGCGGCGAGCCGCGATCGCGCCACGCCAAGAAGGTGCAAGCCTCGGGGCAGTCCGTCGGCGACTGCGTCGACTGCAATGCCTGCGTCGCGGTCTGCCCAATGGGAATCGACATTCGCGACGGCCAGCAGCTCGAATGCATTACCTGCGCGCTGTGTATCGACGCCTGCGACGGCGTCATGGACAAGCTCGGCAAGGAGCGCGGGCTGATCTCCTACGCGACGCTCTCCGACTACAACGCCAACATGATGCTGGCGACCGCAGGCGGCTCCAGTTCAATCAATCCGTCGCTGGTCAGGACTGCTGTCGGCACCTTCTCCGATCAGGTGGCGCATTTTCACATTCGCAAGATCTTCCGGCCGCGCACCTACGTCTACATGGGCTTGTGGTCGCTGATCGGGCTGGGCCTGCTCTATTCGCTGCTGACGCGCGATCGGCTCGAACTGAACGTGCTGCATGACCGCAATCCGCAATTCGTCACACTATCCGATGGCTCCATCCGCAATGGCTATAGCGTCAAGCTGCTCAACATGATCCCTGAGCCAAGGACAATCGTCGTCACCATGCAGGGTCTGGAGGGTGCCGACATGGTCGTCGTCGGCGACGACATCCCGGCCGGCCGGTCTTTCGCCATCCCGGTCGAACCCGACCGCCTGAAAACGTTGAAGGTCTTCGTTCGCCAACCGGCGGACCAGATCCACGCCCCGGCACAGACCTTCAAGTTCCGTGTCGAGGATAAGGCGAGCTTCGAGTCGAACGAGTACGCCGCCACATTCAACGCGCCAGAGGCCGCCAAATGACCGCCAATGCCCAAAAGCCTCGCGAATTCACCGGCAGGCACATGCTGGCCATCATTCTCACCTTCTTCGGGGTGGTCATCGCGGTCAACCTGACCATGGCCACGCTCGCCAATACGAGTTGGACCGGCCTCGTCGTCGAGAACACCTATGTGGCCAGCCAGCAATTCAACAAGGAGGCCGAGGCCGGCCGCGCTCAAGCAGCGCTCGGTTGGACCGGCAAGCTGACCATCGCATGGGGCGAAGTCCGCTACAGCCTCTCCGACGCTGCAGGCAAGCCGGTTCCTCTGCACGGCGTCAAGGTGCTGTTTCGTCATCCCGCCTACGAGAAAGAGGACAAGTCCGTCACGCTCGCCCTCGCCTCCGGCCAGGAGTTCGCCGCCCAGCATATGCCGAAGGACGGCGTCTGGATCGTCGAAGTCGACACCGATGCCGGCCTGACACGACCCTATCGCGACGTCCGCAGGATTATGATTTCTCATGGAGCGCTGCAATGAGCTGTTGTGCACCGGGCGCTGAAATGGCGCTGGATCTGAACGGCGCCACGTCGGTCCTGCCATCCAGCCAGGAGATCAGGTTGGCGAGCCGATCGCTTGGCGATGATCTTCGGCAGACCGATCTTTCAGTGCCGACGGTTCATTGCGCCGCCTGTATCCAGACGATCGAGGCGGCACTTGGAAAGCTCGATCACGTCGAAAGCGCGCGCGTCAACCTGTCGACGAAGCGGGTCGCGGTCCGGTGGCGAGGAGACGAGGTGCCACCCTTCGTCGCCGCGCTTGGCAGGCTGGGCTACGAGGCGCATCTGTTCACACCCGAGGTCGATGACAAGGACAAGACGCTTGCCGAACTGATCCGCGCTGTCGCTGTTGCCGGCTTTGCGGCGGGGAACATCATGCTGCTTTCGGTCTCTGTCTGGTCCGGCGCCGAAGGTGCTACCCGCGACCTGTTTCACTGGGTCTCGGCGCTGATCGCCATTCCTGCCCTCGCCTTCGCCGGCGGAATCTTCTTCCGTTCGGCCTGGAATGCTTTGCGCCATGGTCGCATGAATATGGACGTGCCCATCGCGGTCGGTGTTTCGCTCGCCTATGCCATGAGCCTCTATGAGACGATCAATCATGGCGACCACGCCTATTTCGACGCGTCGGTATCGCTGCTGTTCTTCCTTTTGATCGGGCGCACGCTGGATCATGTGATGCGGGAGCGTGCCCGGACTGCCGTGAAGGGCCTGTCTCAGATGGCCGCGCGTGGCGCAATGGTGATGCGCGGCGACGGCGCGCGCGACTATCTGCCGGTCGGCGAGATCGAACCAGGCATGCGGTTGTTGATCGCGGCCGGTGAGAGGATCCCCGTCGACGGCAAGATCATCCAGGGAACGTCGGATCTCGACTGCTCGCTGGCCTCAGGCGAAAGCACGCCGAAAAACGTGGCGCCGGGCGAAGCAGTACAGGCCGGCGTGCTCAATCTTACCGGCCCGCTGACGATCCAGGCGACAGCCGCCGCAAAGGATTCGTTCCTGGCGGAGATGGTTCGGCTGATGGAATCCGCCGAGGGCGGTCGCGCGCACTATCGCCGCATCGCTGATCGCGTGTCGGCACTCTACGCGCCCCTGGTTCATCTCACCGCCTTCGTGACATTCCTGGGCTGGATGGCGGCGACCGGCGACTGGCACCGGGCGATGACGATCGCCATCGCTGTTCTCATCATCACATGCCCCTGCGCGCTCGGCCTCGCCGTGCCGATCGTCCAAGTGGTCGCGGCGCGGCGGCTTTTCGAGAGCGGTATCATGGTCAAGGACGGTTCGGCCATGGAGCGCCTCGCGGCGATCGATACTGCCGTGTTCGACAAGACCGGCACGCTCACGCTCGGCCAGCCCCGGCTGGTCAATGCGGACTCGATTGATCCGGGCATGCTGGCAATCGCCGCCGACATGGCCGCGCATTCGCGTCACCCGTTTTCAAAGGCCATGACCGGCTTTGCCGCTCCTGGCGGGCAACACAAATTCGATGCCGTCACAGAGCATCCGGGGTTCGGGATCGAAGCCACTGTCGCCGGAAGCACCTGGCGGCTGGGTCGACGCGGATGGGCTGGATGGAAGGCCCGGACCGGAGGTGAAGGCAAACATGGCTATGGTGGAACGGCCCTGACAAAAGACGGGTTCATTGTCGCGACCTTCGATTTCGAGAATGCGCTGCGCGCCGACGCGGCGGCGGCGATCAAGCGATTGAACGATGCCGGGGTGTCGATGCAAATGCTGTCGGGCGATACCGCCGCAGCCTGCGCCGAAGTGGCAAAGCTGCTGGATATCGACGACTTCGTTCCGTGCCTGCTGCCATCGGGCAAGCTCGAACGCATCGAAACCCTCGCGAAAGTTGGGCACAAGGTTCTGATGGTTGGCGACGGCCTCAACGATACGCCGGCCCTGAGCGCGGCGCATGTCTCGATCGCACCGGCCACCGCCGTCGACATTGGCCGCAACGCGGCAGACTTCGTCTTCCTGCGCGAAAGCCTCCTGGCGGTGCCGCTCGCCCTGGGCGTCTCGCGCAAGGCAGGAAACCTGATCCGGCAGAACATCGCAATCGCAATCGTCTACAATGCGGTGGCAGTACCAATCGCCATCCTCGGGCACGTCACGCCTTTGATAGCGGCGATTGCCATGTCTGCCTCATCGCTGCTTGTTATTGGAAACGCATTGCGCTTGCACGGCTTCATGGCGAATGCGACGGTGCAAGTTATTCAAAAAGTCAGACGCTCCGCAGTCGGCTATTCGGCACAATCCTCGTGACGACCTTGCTCTATCTCATACCAGTGGCCCTTTTTCTGGGTGCACTGGGCCTGTCCGGCTTCGTCTGGGCATTGCGAAGCGGTCAATACGAAGATCTCGACGGAGCCGCCGAGCGGATACTAATTGATCGGGACGACAAACCGGGACGCTGATTTCAATCCGCTGTGCATAAGATGCGCGGATCCCGCTCGTCAGTCGAGCCGGCTCAGTCGGGAACAAGCTGTCCATGCTCCATGACCAGCTTGACCTAAGCTGGGCACTACATTGATTTGTGAAAATCCACTGTCGTGCGAAGGACTGCCTTCCCATGCACCCAGTATGAGGCGGCTGATGCCGCGAGAGTACCTCGCGCGGCCGGACGAGCTTCGCACTGTGCGCACGGGTAACAAGTTGAGCGTCGCGATCGATCACCCGAGCGTGAACTACCAGTGCCGGTTGATCGTGCCCTGGCTGATCCAGATCAGGGTCATATTCGCATCAGTGGTGCTTTATAGGCCAGTCTTCGAAGGAGAATGCATGACTTATGTATCGCGGCCAGACGCGTCCACCTCTGATGGGTTGCATGCTTCATTGCCGATCCATGCCAATTTCCGGCCCTGCGCCTTGCAGCAATGCGGTCACCGAAACTCAGCGCAGATCACGGTGTTCCGCACGTGGTATCCACTCGTCACGACGATAATAATAGGCAGAATCCCATGAGCGCCGTTCACATCATCGACTGCCACAACGCGAATGACTACTTCGCCGACAGGGCGGACGGACCGATCACACAGAAGATGCTAAAGACTGTCAACATCCGCGCGGAGCTCCACATTGCTTTGGACCGAAAGCATTTTCGTGAGGCTGTAGTCCAAGCGAACAAGGCGAAGTGCGACGTGCTTCACATCGCTGGGCACGGCAATGGAGACGGGATCGCTTCGTCCAGTGGGCGAGGTAGCCTTCTTTGGGCTGACTTCGTAGAAATGTTCCAAGGCTCGGATCCAGCGCCGAAGATCCTCGTGATGTCAATGTGCTGCGGAGCATCATACGCGTTGGCGGCGGGCACGGAGCTCAGCGGATGTCAGTCGGCTCAGTTCCACCGTTACACGAGGATAGCCGACGGGATGGCGGCACGCTGATGGGCTCTGACGACAATTTTGACATCGTTGTCGTTGGAGCCGGGCCGGTCGGCCTTTCGTTCGCTGCGTCGCTTGCCCAAAGCGAACTCAAGGTGGCAGTTGTTGAACAGAACACATTCGATAGTCTGGCGAATCCGGCTTTCGATGGTCGCGAAATCGCGCTGACCAACGCTTCGATCAGAACCCTTCGCGAGCTCGGCGCCTGGGATGTCATCCCGGCTTCGGACAAATCAGCAATTCAAGGCGCGCGCGTGCTCAACGGCTCGAGCGCATTCGCTCTTCGTTTCGATCCTCCCAGCAACTCTGGAGAACCGCTGGGGGTTTTGGTTCCAAATTGCCGGATCCGCGAGGCGCTGTTCAAAATCGTCCGCTTGCAGGATCGCGCCCGGCTGTTGTGCGGCCACTCGGTCGTCGATGCAACAAACAGCCAAGAAGGAGCAGTCGTAACGCTCTCTAATGGCGCGCGTTTAACTGCTCGGCTTGTTGTTGCCGCGGATTCGCGTTTGTCCGCCACGCGTGATCTGCTGGGCATCGGCGCCGATATCAACCGGCTTGGCCACTCGATGCTGATTTGCCGAGTGAGGCACGAGCGCGCCCACCACCAGATCGCCATCGAATGGTTCGATCACCATCAGACGATAGCGATATTGCCCCTCGCGGAGGGCGTGTCGTCGCTGCTGCTCACATTGCGCTCAAACGAGGCCTATAGACTGCTTGCCTTCGATGACGATTTGTTCCTGTCGGAGTTGACGAAACTGTGTCGAGGGCGCCTTGGAAAAATGACCTTGGCAAGCAAGCGCCATACCTATCCGCTGGTCACGACCTGGGCGCACAAATTCCGGGCCCCGAGCGCCGCACTCATCGGCGACGCTGCCATCGGCATGCACCCGGTGACCGCTCACGGATTCAACATCGGTCTCAGCAGCCAGAAGCAACTCGCCCGTGGAATCATGACTGCGTGCCGCGACGGCCGCAATGTTGGCGACCCCGACATGCTGCACATATACGAAAGGCGGCTGCGCCTGTCGGCGGCGCCGCTCTACCATGCAACGAACATACTGGTTGGACTCTACTCCAGAGACCACCTGGCGGCACGGCTTGCAAGGCATCTGGGGCTTCGCTTTGCCCAACATGTTCCCCTTGTCCGGCATGGGATTTCGGCGGAGCTCCAGCGGTGATACTGCACCAGCAGTTGCATTTTGCGCGATGTGCTGGGCGAGCGATGGGAGAGAGTGCATCATGCGCCGGAGTAATCCTGCTCCCGACGCTGATCTCCGATTGAAGAATTAACCCGTCCTTCAGGGGGGCTGCATAGGCTGCGGACAAGCAGGAGTAAGCAAGCTGACCCGTCCAGCCCTGGAAAAAGAAGATCCGCTGGAGGCGAGAATCCTTCAGGACCAGCTCGCTGATCTGAGGGCAGGCCTTTTCGTCTCAATGCCGATAAGCATTGTGCTGTCCGGGCTGATTTTGACCGTGCAGGCCCTTTCCGGGAACGGTCTTGCTGGCGCGGCCTGGTTTTCGGTCGTTAATGCGATAAATGCCGCCCGCCTTGCACTCGCCCGTCATCAGCTGAAGGAACCCGGAGTCCAGGATGATCTGACACGGGTTTGGCTGCGGCTTCGCTGGTTTGGCAGGCTTGCTCTTCTGGCGGGATTCACCTGGTCATTCCTTGCCGTCCTAACGGCTGGGTACACGACGTCTCAAGCATCGCTGCATCTAATAATTCTGGCGGGCATTTCAGCTGGCGCGGTCACGTACGGCAGCTCATATGCTGCGGCAGCGATATACTTCATCACACCGCCACTCCTCATTGCCGCCGCATGCTTGCTGACGAAGGGAACCCTGGAAAACTACATTCTGGCTTTTGCCGTCCTGCTTTTCGAGGGCGGCCTGGCTCGAGCCTCGTTCGTTGGACAAGCGCGCTTCCGTGACGCGAGCCGCCTGAGACATCAAGCCGAGCGGCTTGCCGCGGAAATGGAGCGCAATTCCAGGGAGGACCATCTTACCGCGCTCCTCAACAGGCGCGGCCTCGAACATGCAATCGATCAGTTTGAGAACACTGATGGGCCCTTTGTGGCCATGCTGATTGATCTGGATGGGTTCAAATCTGTCAACGATACCTACGGTCACAGAACGGGTGACGAGCTGCTTGCCAGGATCGCCCGCCGAATAGAGGAAGAAGCACCGGAGGGCTCAACGCTCGCCCGCATCGGTGGCGATGAATTCGTGCTGGTTTTTTCCTCGCTTAGAAATTCGCCTTCTCCCAGCAATCTCGCATCCAATCTCATATCCAAGCTTGCTCGCCCCTATCCTGGCGTCGCCTCCGTCCGGATCGGGGCATCCATAGGAATATACTCGGCTAAAAACCCGGGGCTGACGGAAATGTTGTTGCGGGCGGACATCGCCCTTTACACAGCTAAGCGCCGTGGCAGGAACGAATCTTGCCTGTTCGATGCCGAGCTCGACCGGGAACTGCAACGCCGCCAGTCAATCGAACGCGATCTTCATTCGGCGATAAAGACGAGAAGCTTGGGCCCTTGGTTCCAGCCAATCGTAAGACTCGACACCGAAGCTGTGATCGGTTTTGAAGGGTTGCTAAGGTGGTCCCATCCGATTCACGGTTCCATCTCTCCGCCCGAAATCATGACAGCGGCACGCGAAACCGGAATGCTCCAGCTGCTAACTCAAGCTGTATTTTCCGAATGTTGCGCTTTTATCGACGCCTTGGTGAAAGCTGACTGTCGTGATGTTCGTGTGACGATGAACGTTTCACCGCGCGAATTGGAGGCCGGCGATATCGACGAAATGGTTCTGAATGGTCTGGCGGCAAAGGACCTCCCTGCAACGATGTTCGAAATTGAGATAACAGAAGAATCGCCCGTGGACCCGGACAGGGTCGATGAAAAGCTCGGACGGCTTTCACATGCCGGCATTTCCATCGCGCTCGATGTCTTCGGCACCGGCTTTTCCACGTTGGCATCGCTCAAGGACAGTCGGATAAGGAAGGTGAAAATAGACCAGGGCTTCATTCGCGGTTTAGCCAAATCGCGGGAGGATCGGCTGCTTGTCAAAACCGTGATCGATCTTGGTCGGACGCTCGGGATCGAGGTCATGGCCGAGGGCGTCGAGACAGAGGCGGATCGGCAAACTCTGCACAAGCTTGGCTGCAAAACCGCTCAGGGCTTCCTGTTCTCCAAGGCGGTGCCACTCAGCCAAGCGCTTGGTTTGGCAGTTAAAGAGCGCCAGGAGTTGTGACCGGCATCCGCCATTCGCTCACGCGCGCCACCTCGCCGGGTTCAGCGGTATCCTGCAAGTGGATGGCTACTCGGCCTATACCAACCTGGTCAAGGCACGGGACAAAGCCGGCAGCAATGAAACAATCCGGCTCGCCGGGTGCTGGGCTCACCTGCGGCGCAAATTCTACGACCTGCACATCAGCGGGATCTCGCAGGGCCGCGACGGGTTCGATCACCGCCATGACCGAATTGTGGAAGGTCGAGACAAGGTTCGTGGCAAGGATGCTGGAAGCCGCGCCGCGCTGCGTCAGGAAAAGTCCGTGGCCATTGTCGCGAGCCCCTTCGATCTATGGGAAGCGGAACTGGGCAAGGTCTCGGGGAAATCCAAAACCGCCTTGCGGGGCTGACCTTCCATCTGGTCCGTGGTTAGCTGATAGGCGGTTTATTTGTCGTGCAACGTGCTCTTTCAGCCTAAGCTGCTCCACGCGTGGGGTACCAAATGTCAGACTTTCACCACTAGGAAATCGCGAACGGGCGCGGCGCTTACTGGCCGCATTGCCGCAAAATAGCGTCGGAAGGTGGGATCGGCGTGACGTTGTTACTCAGAGTGAGTGGTCCCGAGAGTTGAGGGCAGAATCGAAATTCGCGTGTTCCTATAGCGCATCTCCGATCGGGGGCCATCGCCACGAGCAGCAGATGAGGCAATGCGAAGCTTGGTCGATCGACAGAGTGATGCGGCACGACATCCATTTCCTACCAGCCCATTCCCCCCGATACAGCCGCGCGTCTACTCGAACCTAGAGCTGTCGAGCATGAGCAAACACCGTCCTTGTTGTGTTCTGAGAACTCCAGCTTTACCTCGCCGAATGGCAGCTCGCAAATGATGCAATCAAAAGTGTGCATACCGCGGCAGCGACCACATTGTTTCAGTCTTTTCAACAGCGTAAGAATCTGACGGTATTTTTGACGGTACTCACTGGTTGTGTGACTTAAATTAAGTAATTGAAACAATCAGGTACGGCCTTAATTGATGATTGAGTGGGAGTGACGGGGGAGTACCATGGAGTGGTATCGGATAGCAGAGGACACTCGGGCGAATCCTAGGCCATCGACGGCAGTCGATAGGTTCTCGGGCCAAATCACACGGTCGTAGATCGATTACTGCTCCTTCTTGAACAAATCCTGGAAGATGAGCTGGCCCCAAGTGCGGCCGCGTGCGTGCACCAGCGCGCCACCCTCGTTGAGCTTTCCCAGCTTGACGGGTGCGAACCCGAGTTGTTTGGCCAAGGCCGCCACGGGACCGGTCGAGCCCTCGTCGTCGCTCGACAGAAAGATGACCCGGTGGCCGCCCTCGACGATCGGATCGGCAGCCAGGGTGGCCGCAATCAGGTGATTGAAACCTTTCACGAACTTGGCGCCGGTGAACGCCTTCGCAACGCAGGCGGAGGACGGGAGACCATCCAGCTCTTCAGGGACTGGAAACGCGTTCGTCGCGTCGATGACTGTCTTGCCTTCCCAGCTCGGCAGGGCCTTCGCAACCTCGCGATGCTCCCCGAACGGGACCGCCAGGATGATCGTGTCGGCCTCGAGTGCATCCCGCAGTGACTTGGCGACGACCGTGGGTCCGATCGCCCCAGCCTGCGCCACCAACGCCTCGGGCGGCCGGCGGCTCGCGACGGTCACGTCGATGTTTTTACGGGCGAAGGCGTGGGCGAGAGCCTGGCCTATCTTACCGAATCCTACAATCGCATAGCTCATAATACTTCTCCGATCCGTGTTGATATTGATTCCCGGCCTTCAACGGCGCTGGGTTATCCGTTTCGCTGTGTGGCGACCTTCGCGTAGACGTCCCGCCGTGAATGACTTCCGCGCGGCCGGACTGACCGTTCAGCGCGGAAGTCGTTCCACCGTGGACACGCTAGTTCCCGCCGGTCAGCCGCTTCCCGCGATCCGGCGCGATTTCAGATGGCCGAGAAGCCGCCGTCGACAGACAACTCCACCCCATTCACGAAGCTCGAATCGTCTGAAGCAAGAAACACCGCGGCCGCCGCAATTTCCTCAGGACGCCCCATCTTTCCCCGCGGGATCAGGGATTCGAACATCTGCTTCGCCTCCTCGGTGAGAACCTGGTCCTGCATCGGTGTGGCGATCGGCCCCGGGTGCAGCACGTTCACCCGGATATTCCTGCCCTTCAGTTCGTTGAGCCAACCGCGTGCGAATGCGTGCAGCGTCGCCTTGCTCGCCGCATACACGCTGTAACCAGGAAAACCTTTGATCGAAGCAACCGACCCGGTCATGAAGATCGATCCGCCATCGTTGAACAGCGGCAACGCCTTCTGAACCGTAAACAGCGTGCCGCGCGCATTCAGGCCGAAGGCCGCATCGAAGTGCTGCTCGGTAATCTCGCCCAGTGGGACGGCTTCGCCCGTGCCAGCGCTCGCGTACAGTACGTCGATCTTGCCCTTTTCCCGCTTGATCGTGTCGAACAGGCGGTCGAGGTCGTCGAGATTGGCCGCGTCGCCGCGCACGCCGGTCACGTTCCGGCCAATCAGCTTGACGGCCTCATCGAGCGCCTCCTGTCTCCGGCCCGTGATGAAAACATAGGCCCCCTCTTCGACGAACAGTTTCGCCGTCTCAAGTGCCATACCGGAGGTACCACCCGTGATGACTGCAACCTTACCCTCAAGCTTTCCCATGACTTCTCCTTTCGTGGTGTCGGGACAGCATCTGCCTCCGAGAACCTCGAAATGGGTCCGTCGGCGTCATTTGTTGAGTGCGGAAGCGCGCACATCGGTGGTGCGAAATCGATCCGGCTGGACGAGTGACGCCAGCCGCGCGATCGGTGTCCGCCGTTTGGAATTGGGCCGCGCTCGTGGACATAGGCTATGATGACCGCCCGTACTGCTGTTCGATGTTTAGATACGGGCTTTGGAAGGCGCACCCCGCGGTGCGGGATTGCACCATGATCGACTGGGACGACGTTCGCTACTTTCTTGCTGTCGCGCGTGGGGGCTCGGTCCGAGCCGCCGCCGAGCGCCTCGGGGTGAACCACACCACAGTGCTGCGGCGCATTGCCCAACTGGAGGAGCGGCTGGGGGCGCACATGTTCGAGAAACTGCCCTCGGGCTACCGCCTGACGGCTGCGGGCGTGGAGGTCCTCGAGTTCGCGGAGCAGATGGAAGCGTCGTCGCACCAGTTGGAGACGCGAATTTTCGGGCGCGACCAGGGCGTACGCGGACTCTTGCGGGTGACACTGGCGCCGACCCTCGCGACTCACTTGCTTATGCCCGACTTCGCTGAGTTTGCGCATCTGCATCCGGACATCGAGATGGAAATCTTGTCGTCCGGCGAGCTGGCAAATCTGACCAACCGAGAGGCCGATGTCGCGATCCGCGTCGTTTACGACCGCAAAACCCTGCCGCTCAATCTTCACGGCCTGAAGGGACCGGAGCTGTTCAGCGGCGTCTACATGTCTCGCGATCGACTAGCCGCGTGGCGTGCGGGCGCGCCGGATCCCATCCGGTGGATCGTCATAAGCATTCATGGCATCCCGGACTGGGCCCGCGAGGGTGAGGTTCGTCCCACAGGGGTTCCGTTCAGGACCACGGACGGCGAGGCGCAGATAATTGCGGTACGGCAAGGGCTCGGGATGACGACACTGCCGTGCTTCGTCGGAGATGCCGACCCCCTACTGGCGAGGGTGCCGGGCACCGACCTGCACATGCATGGAACGCTCTGGCTTCTCACACAGGGGGAGACACGCAAGACGAAGCGCGTGCGGCTCTTCACTGAGTTCGTATCCCGCAGGCTCGCCGCCTACGCTCCGCTTCTCGCGGGGCTGTCTGTATCGGGCGACTGACGCCCGGCAGGTCGCCGGCGACGCTTGCCGTAATCCGGTCGGAAGCCGAGCTGTCATCGCTTGAAGCGGCGTCGTTCAATCCGCGAATGTTTGCGGGGTACTCTGGCGCACTATGGAGTGCAATTGGGAGGCTCTCAGAGCCCTTCAGATGTCGCCGAACGAGGGCGCGGTTAGATCCAGCCGATAGGCGATGACCTGCTTGTCACCCGACGCCCTTTCCCAGGTGAAGATATCAGATGCGAGCAGGTCCTATCTGGGGCAGCGGACAAAGCCGCTTCTCTCATACTGGTGGCACGCGACCTTCATAACGGCGGCCGTATGGATGCTCACGAGCGCCACGACGGCTGGGCGCCTTGAGGCATCTATTCAAAAGCAGACGGCCGAACCCGCGGCCGCGCATCTCCGGCTGGGCCGCAAGCGTGCGGTCGCCTCCCCAGCCATTGCGGAAGGCCAAGCCCTTGCGCGCGCTCGTTTCCATCGATTCATGGAGAGTCGCAGCGACGTAGCCTGCGTAGCCCAACAGATATTCACAAATTTGCTCACGCGACCTGCGGAGTTGTTCTACAATCTCTGGGCAGGCCCTATGACAGGGACGGCGAAGTCGCCTCCAAGGGCAAGGTCGATGACATGCTGATGGTGAGACTGAAGGAGCACGACTTCTTCAAGCGGCCGATCCCGCGGAGCGCCTGGCGTCGCGACTTCGGCTCCTCCTGTCACGAGCGTAACCGAATATGCGGCTTAAGGAGTCGAGCCAACCTGGCCTTGATGGAGGATCGGCGGAAGGACAGGCTTACGGCTCGAAGACCACAACTGTCAGGAGGGGAACCGCCAGGCGAAAGACACGGCTAGCCTACCGTCTCCGGGCCCAATGATATCTATGTCCTTGAAAAGGCATTGGACTCAATGACATCAGGGTGAGCGAACCAACAAAGGGAGGAAACCAATGTACCACGTTGGAAAAGTTTTGAGCCCACTCCTTCTTGGCGCAATGGCCATGGCCGGCGTCGCGGCGAGCGGGCCTGCGGCAGCGCAGAAAATGTATGACGGCGTCACGGTCAGGATCATGACCCGACCCGGACCGGTTATTGCCCAGCGTCTTGTCGAGCGCGGCAAGGAATTCACCGAGATGACCGGGGCGAAGATCGAGGTCGCCGAGGTCCCGTTCGCGGAGCTGTTCCAGAAACTTCTCACCGACTGGGCGACCGGCACCAACTCCATCGATGTCGGCGTCTTTGCTTCGAGCTGGGCGCCCGAATATGTCGACGCCGGTCTACTCCAGGACCTGACCGACTATGTCGCGAAGGACACCAAGATCGAAATCAACGACATTGCTCCGTTCTTCCGCGAATATAACCAGAAGGTCGGCGGCAAGACCTACCTGATCACCGTCGATGGCGACTTCCAGATGGTCTATTACCGCAAGGACATTCTGGACCAGATGGGCTTGAAGCCGCCGCGCACGTGGGACGAGTATCATGCGGTTGCTGCTGCGACCGACGGCAAGGACCTGAACGGCGACGGCACGCCGGATTTCGGCTCTTGCATGTTCAAGAAGCGGAACGCGCAGTCATACTTCGCCATCATGTCGATCGCTGCCGCCTACGTTCAGACTCAGGGCACCGCTGAGGGCATGTTCTTCGATCCCGCGACCATGAAGCCCTTGGTCAATAACGAAGCCTGGGCTGAGGCCTTCAAGATCTACAAGAAGAACGGCGAATACGGACCACCCGATGAGCTCAACCACGACATCGGTGACACCCGGGCACTCGTCACGACTGGTCGCTGTGCATTGGCCATCGACTGGGGCGACATCGGCCCCCTGTCTCTCGACCCAGGCGGCGAGGCCATCAAGAACAAGATGGGCGCCACCGTCATGATGGGCACCAAGAAGGTGCTCGACAAGGCCACCGGCAAGCTCGTCGACTGCGATGCCACCCGTTGCCCGCATGCGATCGACGGCATCAACTACTCGCCGTTCGCGGCGTTCGGTGGCTGGACCGGCGGGATCAACGCCAAGGCTGACGACAAGGTGAAACAGGCCGGCTATGACTTCCTGTCCTACATGAACCAGGCGGCCCAATCGAATGTCGACGTGACGATCGGCTGGACTGGTTACAACCCGTACCGCAACTCGCAGCTAGACAATCTCGAGCCGTGGATCAAGGCCGGGTTCACAGAGGAGTCAGCCAAGAACTATCTTGGCGCCATCAAGGACAGCCTGAACAACCCGAACATGGCCTCGGACCTCAAGATCCCGGGGACCGCCGAGTATCAGGGTGTCGTGCTTGACCGCGAGCTCGCTCGCTTCCTTGCCGGCGAGATCACGGCTGAGGAGGCGGTGGCGAACGTCGAGACCGGCTGGGAAGAGATCACAGAGCGTTTCGGCCGGGACGAGCAGAAGAACCTGTACAAGTCTTCGCTCGGCATCACAAACTGAGGGTTGAGGGTCAGTGACCTCCGGTACCGGAGCAACGACAACCAGTCGGCTGGGGCGTGTCGCCCCGGCCGGCCTCAATGCTTCCGTCACGACGAGGGCGAGGCTGAACGAGTGGCTCGACCGCCAGTCGCGCCAGCTTTTCATCGCTCCCGCCGTGATCATGATTCTCATCTTCTCAGTGTTCCCGACGATAGCGTCGCTGGTGCTCGCCTTCTCCAACATCCGCCTCAGGGCCGGTTCCTATCAGGTCCAGTTCGTCGGCCTGAGGAACTTCCGGAAGCAGTTCTTCGGCACCGAGCAGTTCCATTTCCTCGGGACCTTCACCAGCATCAGCCTGCTCGGCTGGATCGTCACGATCGCGAGCGCGGCCAGCCTCATCTGGTGGCTCTACCGCTATGCCAAGCGAGACTTCACGATCCTCGGCTTTATTGGCCGGCTGATCACCGCCAGTATGGGATTCGGACTGGCGCTTCTCTTTTCCGCGACGCTGTTCAGCGGCAATCCGTTCGGCACGCTCGGCGTGACCATCTTCTACGTGATCGTCGGGTGCACCATCCAGTTCCTGATCGGCCTTGGCCTCGCCGTTCTTTGCGCACAGCCGATCAAGGGCCGGACTTTCTTCCGAGTCGTCTTCTTCATCCCCTTGATGATCACGCCGATCGGCATCGGCTACAGCTTCCGCATGCTGGCGGACACGACCAAGGGTCCGTTCTCGCCGGTTTGGCAGTGGATCGGCCTCGGTGACTTCGGCTGGGCTAACCATGCCTGGACTGCCCGCTTGTTCATCGTGATCGGCGATTCCTGGCAGTGGATCCCGTTCATCTTCGTCATCCTGCTTGCGGCGCTTGAGAATGTTTCCCGTGATCAGGTGGAGGCCGGCCAGGTCGACGGTGCCAGCGGTTGGCAGGTGTTCAAGGAAATAACCTGGCCGCAAATTGCGCCGGTTGCCGCCACGGTGATGCTGATCAGGATCATCGAGGCCTTCAAGCTTGTCGACCTCCCCAACATCATGACGTCCGGAGGCCCCGGCATTGCGACCGAGTCAATGACGCTTCATTCATTCTTTGCATGGCGGGCGCTGAACCTCGGGGATTCTGCGGCGATCGCCTACCTGCTTCTGTTCGTGACGGTGGTGTTGTGCGTCTCCTTCTTCAATCTCCTCGTCCTCAAGCGATTGAGGCCGGCATGATCACGCAAAACATCCGGATGTCACCCCGGAGATCCCTGCTCAGGCGGTGGTTCGAGCCGAAGTCAATCAAGAAGATGGCGCCGGCCACGGCCGTCATCGTCTACGGCCTTCTGATCCTTTGGGCGGTGTTTGTCCTGTTTCCGCTCTATTGGCTCCTGATCACGTCGTTCAAGTTGCCAGCCGACGTCAACGCCGGCCCGGTCTACCTGCCCTGGATCGACTTCACGCCGAGCCTGCATGCATGGCGCGAGTTGTTCGTCTTCGATTACGAGGACACGCTGAGGGCCTACATCAACTCGATCATCATCGCGCTTCTCGCCACAGTCCTTTGCGTCACCATCGGCTCGATGGCCGCCTATGCCTTGGGGCGTATTCAGTACAAGCCCAAATTCGCGACGATCGTTCTCTTCGTTCTCTGCTTGGTCGCGATGGCGGTGGTGGTCGGCCGTTGGGGGGTCGATTGGCGCCTGTCGCTTGCCGTCGCGCTCGCGGTCTTCTTCGTTCTCGCCCGCGCCGTTGGTCGCCATTTCAAGGCCACGCTGGGGAATGGAGATATCCTCTTCTGGATGATCTCGCAGCGCATCCTGCCGCCGATCGTCGCCGTCATTCCGATCTACATGATGTTTCAGAGCGTTCGGCTGCTCGACACCCACATCGCGCAGATCCTGGCCTACGCGGTAGTCAACCTGCCGATCGTCGTTTGGCTGATGCACGACTTCTTCGTCACCATTCCGACCGACCTCGACGAGAGCGCGCAGCTCGACGGCGCCACCCGCTTTACCACCTTCGTCGAGATCATTCTGCCCTTGGCGAAGCCCGGTCTCGCGGCGACGACGCTGCTGGTGCTGATCCTGTGCTGGAACGAGTATCTGCTGTCGCTGTTCCTTTCGACGTCCAATGCGCAGACCATGCCTATCCTGGTCGCCGCCATGAATGCGGGCGAGCGCGGCATCCTGTGGTGGAGCATGGCGGTGGTCATCATCGTCATGATCTTTCCGGTCGTACTGATGGCGCTCGTCCTTCAGCGCTTCATTTCCAGGGGGATACTGTTGGGGGCGGTGAAGGGATGAGCGTGGAAGAGAGGGGCATCGACACCGGTCATCGGGCGCAGCGGCTGTCGCTGCGCGGTCTGAACAAATCGTTCGGTGCGGTGCACGTCGTCAAGGATCTCAGTATCGACGTTGCGCCGGGAGAGTTTCTGGTGCTGCTCGGGCCCTCCGGTTGCGGCAAGACCACCGGGCTTCGGATCATAGCCGGCCTGGAAACCGCCGATTCGGGCCAGGTGGTGCTCGGCGATACCGACGTCACCGACATGCTGCCGAAGTACCGCGACGTGGCGATGGTGTTCCAGTCCTATGCCCTCTATCCGCACAAGACCGTCGCCGAGAACATTGATTTCCCGCTGAAGGTCCGTGGTGTGTCGAAGCAGGAGCGGGAGCTCGCTGTCCGCGACGCTGCTGCGCAGGTCCATATGGAGGACCTCCTCGACCGCTACCCGCGCCAGCTGTCCGGCGGCCAGCGTCAGCGCGTGGCCCTGGCAAGGGCCATCGTGCGACGGCCCTCGGCCTTCCTGATGGACGAGCCGCTTTCCAACCTCGATGCGAAGCTCCGCGGCTTCATGCGCGCCGAGCTCAAGCGCATGCAGCACCAGCTCGGGGTGACCACCGTCTACGTCACCCACGATCAGGTCGAGGCCATGACCCTTGCGCATCGCGTTGCGATCATGGACCACGGTGTGCTGCAGCAGATCGGCACCCCTCGCGAGGTCTATGATCGCCCGGCGAACCTGTTTGTCGCCGGTTTCATGGGCTCGCCGCCGATGAACTTCCTGCGCGGGCGGATCGAGAACAATCGCTTCGAGAGCCAAGGCGTGAGCCTGCCGGTGGCACCAGATAGGGAAACCATGGCCAAGGATGTGGTCATGGGCTTCCGCGCGGAAGACGCCGACATCGTCAAGCCCGGCGCTGGTCTGTTCGATGCTACGGTCTACGCCGCCGAGCCTACCGGCGACGTGACGTTGGTCACGCTCGTGGTGGGCAAGGAGAGCCTGTCGGTCAAGATGCCGAAGGATTACGACATCGACTTCGACAAGGCTGTCGCCGTGCACTTTCCGCTCGATCGAGGCTTTCTGTTCGACGCCCATTCAGGTGTGCGCCTGGCGGCGCGGCTCGTGTCCGTATCCTGACCGATTCTTGCAGGCTCCAAGCCTGCATCTGGTGAACTAGTCTAAGTGCCAGGCGTTGACGGCTACCCTTGGCGTCAAAACCATTTCTGACGGTATGTTCTGGAGCATCCAACAGGGGCCGGGCCACATACCGCCAGGTGAATCAGCGTGCTGACGGTATTTTCCAACGGCTTAAGCTTTGAAACTATGAGAAAAATGCAGTTCAAGGAGCGATGTCTCCTCTGACCGTATTTTACTGAAGTCCATAGTATTCTGGTTGCCGCGGATCGATCACAGATCAAGGCGACCGCAGGCTGCGGCGCCGCCTGAAGCTCCTTCGGAGCTACGGCTACGAGCGCAATTGGTTGGCGGTGAGCCTAGTTGGTCTTCAACTGGCCGATGCGGTTTTCGGCGATCCATCGTGCGGCGAGCACAAGGGCGCCCATGCTGAAATCCTTGCCGTGCTTGGTCACCATTTCTTCTGACAGTTTGGCGAGCCGTTCGAAAAATTCGTCCTTGCTCTCATCCTCGGGGGTGGCTTCGGTTTGCATTTTTTCCTCCTGTTGCATGCGCCGTGCCTTTGCTATTTGAACATCTGCGCGGGAAAGGTGACGATCGCGGCGGTGCCGTCGACGGCGCCCACCGCCAGATGACGTCCGTCGCCGGACCAGGCGAGCGCGGTGACTGCGCTGCCCAACGGCCTGATGAGAACCTCCTCGGGTGATCCGATCTGGGCGATGGTGATACGGCCGTTGGCATAGCCCGCCGCAATCAGCTTCTTCTCCGGATGTGCCGTCACCGCCTCGACCAGGACCAGCCCGGCGCGACCTGTCTCCAACGCGCCCGAGGTTTCGCCGCCAACCGGCGGGGCGGCCATCGACCAGCCGGCTATCCGGAAGGCGCCCGAAGCAAACAACGCATTCGCGGTTGGGCTCCAGCAGACTGTCCGAACCGGCGATGGAAATCCCGCGACAATGGCGGAGTGGCCATCGGCCATGCTGACCAGGGCAAAGCCCCCTGTTTCGAGCCCGCAGGCCAGCCATGTGCCGTCGCCGCTCCAGCGGATCGACACCGGGCGCGCTGGAAAACCGACATCGCGTATCAAGGCAGCGTTGCCTTCGACCGCACAGATTGACACTCCCTCGCCACGGCCGCAGGCAAGACGCCGCCCGCCCGGCGAGAAGGCAAGTGTGCCGGTGGACGATGTCGTTGCATGTCTCAGCTTCACTGCATCGCCTTGGCCGCGCGACAGGAAGACGTCATGCCCATTGCTGACCGCTATCGTGTCCGCTCGGGCGCTGTGGTCGATGGCCACGATTGGTCCGTCGATCATGACCAGGGGCTCCATGCATTCACCCCCAGGGGTCAGATGCCGCACTTCTCCGCTGGTCGAGCCGACCAGAAAGCCGGAATTCAGATGGGCAGCGAGAGGAACATCGCCATCTCCGAATGCCGCCGTGGCGATCAAAGGCACTGGAGACCTCTCTCTTGGTCGGATCGACGTCTGTCCGAGATCATTGCTTACCCTGATCCGCGACTCCGGCGGCTCCTGGTCCGCGACCGCAGCTATCGCGACCGTTCCGTCGACGCATGCGAAGGCGACAGTCGAGCCATCGGCGCTGAAGCGCAGATCGGCGACCGCCGACGGACGACGCCAGCTTCGCGCCAGCAGGTCGAACAAAGTCAGGTTCTGTATCGCGTGCTGGTTCATGGCCATTCCTTTCGTCAGTTTCCATCCGTCGCCGCGAGGCTGCTGTCGACGTCCTTGATGTCGCCTTCCGCAGCGACGATGCGTTCCTCGCACGCCGCACATTCGTGCATGATTGCCGCGCCTCTCTCTTCGGCTTCATGCAAGTCCTGCACCAGTTGCGCGCTGCCGCCGCTCCTGCCGATCTCACGTTCCAGGCGCAGCACGTCCATCTCGATACCGGCGCGTTTCTGATTGAGCCGCAGCGCCTCGGCAGTGAGCGCGGAGACGTCGGCGACAAGATCGAGCCGGCGGGCGAGCAGCGCGTCACGCCTGGCAGTATGGGATTCTCCTGTCATTTTTCGCTTCCCAGGGGTCCGAGCGGTTTTTCGAAAGCCGACAGCAATTTGGGCAATGTGCCGGCTTGTGACTGAAACTGTTTTTCGGCCGTTTCGATGTGGCTCTTGAGCTGATCCCAGATGTCGACGCGGATCATCGATGTCGTATCGCCGGTGAGGCGCTCGATCTCGTCGACGCGAAACTGGCGTGACAGCGAAACGCCGGAAAACACGAAGTCCCGCAACAGGATCGCATGGTTCTCGATGAACAGATGGATCATCGGATGCGTGTCCGTGGTGACGCCGCCGGCGGCAAGCTCGGCCCGGATGAAGTCCTGGAAGTGGCTCTGGAGGCGATATTGGCTCTCGCCTATGAAGCGCATGACAAAGACCAGATCCCGGGACATCAGCCTGACAAGATCACCGGTGACGCCGTCGGCCTGGCTGGACATTGGCTCGGACGGTGCCCGGCGGCCTTTATAGTTTGGCATGTTTTTTCTCCAGTGCGAGGCCCGTCCATGGCCCGTGCCCTTCAAATAGTAGAGAAAGACGAACAATTGAATAGATGATATGTTTTTCGTGTTTTGCTGCATTTGCTAACTAAGCATATTGCGTATGCGAATAGACGTTAAATATTACAGGCGTAGATTACAATTGTAAAAGAACGTTACAGTTGGTTCGCTGCTCATGGGCCCAAAGAGCAGCGATTTTGTTTTGAGCGGCAGCCATGGGGGCTGTTTTCAAGTTGGCACGGCGCTTGCTTTGTTCATTTCCACAAGAAGCCCATCGCGTTTGACGCGGTACCAAAAGAACGAAGGAACGGAGGAAGCAGGTGACGCCCGCTTCGATACGCCTATCGCAAATGCGGTTGGCGCCGCGGTGCCTGCCAGACGACTCCAACACCTTTGCCGCGATCCACTTGAATGGCCGGACCATGAGTCGCGCCTGGACGGCGCAACCCTTTGTCGTGCCGTTCGCGCTCTCACTGGCGGCGCTGTGCGCCGCTTCACGCCGGGGTCAAGGGACCTGCGGCTTAAACCTGGTGGAGGCTTATGACCATGACGTCTCTGACGCTCAACAAGATTACCTCACAACGCGGAATCTCCGTGGGCGAGGCAACCAAGAAGATTGCCGATCTCGGCTGGAATCCTTCCTACGTCCAGGAAGCGATGACGTTTCCGACGGACTACAAGATCAACAAGACGCCGCGCGACCCGATGAAACAGGTTTTGCGGTCGTACTTCCCGATGCAGGAAGAGAAGGACAACCGGGTCTACGGCGCGCTGGACGCGGCGCTGCGCGGCGACATGTTCCGCAACGTCGAGCCGCGCTGGGTCGAGTGGATGAAGCTCTTCCTGGCCATTATTCCCTTCCCGGAAATCTCCGCTGCCCGCTCAATGGCGATGGTCGCCCGTATCGCGCCTGGCGAGGAACTCAGGACCGGGTTCACCATGCAGATGATCGACGAGTTCCGCCACTCGACGATCCAGATGAATTTGAAGAAATGGTACATGGAGAACTACATCGATCCGGCCGGCTTCGACATCACCGAGGAAGCCTTCGGAAAATGCTATGCCACGACCATCGGCCGGCAGTTCGCGGAAGGCTTCATCACCGGCGACACGATGACCGCCGCCTGCATGTACCTGACCGTGGTCGCTGAGACCGCCTTCACCAACACGCTGTTCGTCGCCATGCCTTCGGAAGCGGCCCGCAACGGCGATTATGCGCTGCCCACCGTCTTCCTGTCGGTGCAGTCCGACGAGAGCCGGCATATCGGCAATGGCCACTCGCTTCTGATGGCAGCGCTCAAGGAGCCGGAAAATCACCTCTTGCTCGAGCGCGACCTGCGATACGCCTTCTGGCAGAACCACGCGATCGTCGATGCTGCCATCGGCACCTTCATCGAATACGGCACCACCAACCGCGACAAGAACAAGGAGTCTTACGCGGAAATGTGGCACCGCTGGATCTATGAGGACTACTATCGCACCTACATGCTGCCGCTCGAGAAATACGGCATCAAGGTCCACCACGACGACGTCCAGGCGGCCTGGGAACGCATCACCAAGAAGAACTACGTCCACAAGGTCGGACAGTTCTTCGCGGTCGGCTGGCCGGTCAACTTCTGGCGCATCGAGGCCCAGACCGACAAGGACTTCGAATGGTTCGAGCACAAGTATCCGGGCTGGTACGCCGAGTTCGGCGACTTCTGGAAGTGGTACGCCAAGCTCAGCCACAAGGGCGAGAAGGTGCTGCTGTTCAACAGCGACGTCGGCTACGTCTACCCGCACCGCTGCTGGTCCTGTCTCGTACCCTGCCTGATTCGCGAGGATATGGTTGTTGGCGAGATCGACGGCCAGCTGCACACCTTCGCCCACGAACTCGACAAGTGGACCGCCACCGTGGCGTTCGCCGACGAGTATCAGGGCCGTCCGACGCCCGCCATGGGCCGTTTCAGCGGCAAGCGCGAATGGGAGACGCTGTATGACGGCTGGGATCTGGCCGATGCCATCAAGGACCTGAACTTCGTCCGCTCCGATGGCAAGACGCTCGTCCCGCAGCCGCATATGCGCTTCGACGACAAGGAGATGTGGACGCTGGACGACGTGCGCGGCAACACGCTCGGGTCGCCACTCAACGCGCTGCGTGCCATGTCGCCCGCGGACCGTGAGAAGCACCTGGCCGAGTACCGGGCCGGCTTCACGATCAACCCCTGCAACTGATCAGACCAAGGGGCGGGCTCGTCCCGCCCCTCTTTTTCACTGGAGGTCCGTATGTCGGAAACCCACACGGTCAGGCTCAGCCCGGTCAATGTCGAATTCGACGTCGAGCATGGCGAAACGGTGCTCAACGCCGCTTTCCGCCAGGGCATCGCCCTGCCGCACGGCTGCAAGGAAGGGCAATGCTCGGCCTGCAAGAGCGTGTTGCTCGATGGCGAAGTCGACATGCTCAAATACTCGACCTTCGCGCTGAACGACATGGAGAAGGAGAGCGGCCACGTGCTTTTGTGCCGCTGCATCGCCTACTCCGATCTGGAAGTCGAGCTTCTCAACTACGACGAGGAGATTTTGGCGAAAGCGATCGCCGTGAAGACGTTCAAGGGCCGGATTGCTCTGATTGAGCACCTGACCCACGACATTCGCGGCATCGAGATCGAACTCGGCTCGCCGATAAAGTTCTGGGCGGGGCAATATGTCGACATCACGGTTACCACGGAAAAAGGGGAGACGATTACGCGCTCGTTCTCCATGGCAAATACGCCGGACCAAACCCAAAAACTCTGCTTCATCATCAAAAAATATCCTGAGGGAAAATTCTCCGGAGAACTCGATTCCGGAGGAATCAAGGTTGGAGCCAAAGTCACCGTCGTTGGACCCTACGGAACCTGTTTCCGTCGGGAAGAACGGCAAGGACCCCTAGTCCTGGTGGGCGCCGGCTCGGGCATGTCGCCGATCTGGTCGATCCTCAACGACCATCTGAAGAGCGGCGAGAAACGTCCGGTCTATTTCTTCTACGGTGCCCGGACGCGCAACGACCTGTTCTACCTCGATAGGATCGCCGAGCTGGTCGGCCAGCATTCGGAAGTCACATTCATTCCCGTGCTGTCGCACGCGATTGATGATGCCGAATGGCAAGGCGAGCGCGGCTTCGTACACCAGAGTGTCGACGCCAAGCTCAAGCACCTGGCGGTCGACGGACAGGGCGATGTCCATGCCTGCGGCCCGCCGCCGATGATCGATGCGCTTCAGCCGGTTCTGTTCATGAACGGGTTCGAGACGGAGCGGATCTTCTTCGACAAGTTCACCACATCGACAGGTGCTACGCCGACCCACTGAGGGGGCCGTCACGCAACTGCAACCACAACTGCAACAAGGGAGTGAAGACTATGCCAGCTATTTCGAGTTCAGTCGGATCCGGAGCCGCCGGCGCGGCGATCTTTGCCGACTCCGACAGCCGGAAGTACCGCTATTTCGACCCGAAGGGCCAGCGCGCCACCCACTACGAAGACATGACGGTCGACGTGCAGCCTGACCCGGAGCGTTACCTGATCCAGGACTGGATCATCTCCTTCGCCGACGGCAAGGGCGCATATGTCAAGCAGAACACCGCTGCGCAGAGCTCCAACTGGCATGCCTTTCGCGCCCCCGATCAGGAGTGGGAACGCACGCACTACCAGCGCCAGTCGAAAATCGAGACGATGGTGCAGAGCGTCATCAACAACGCCCGCAAGTCGGGGGCGCCTAAGACCTTCGACAAGGCCTGGGTCAAGATCCTGCAGACGCAGCTCGGAGCCTGGAAGCACGCCGAATTCGGGCTCGGCACCTCGTTGATGCAGGCACAGCGTTACGGCTACACCCAGATGATCAACAACGCGACGCTGACCAACTCGTCTTACAAGCTGCGGCTTGCCCAGGACATCACGCTCTACCTTGCCGAGATCGGCATGGATTTGCCCGGCTGGGACGACGAACTTGGCAAGAAGGCATGGCTCGAGGACAACAACTGGCAAGCTACCCGCGAAGCGGTCGAAACCATCATGGGTGCGACCGACTATCTCGAACAGTATTTCGCCATCAACATCGTCTTCGAACCGCTGGTTGGGGAAGTATTCCGCTCAGGCTTCCTGATGCAGATCGCTGCCGCCAACCATGACTTCATCACGCCTGCGGTGATCTCGGCAGCCGAGGCCGACTACGAACGCAACCTCGCCAACACGATCGACCTCATGCACATTCTCGTCAACGACGAGAAACACGGCGCGGCGAACAAGAAGCTCTTCCAGGGCTGGGTCAAGAAACACGGCGTGCTCGCCGACAAGGCAGCCACCGCCCTGCAGCCGATCTGGTCGATGCCGCATTCCAAACCGGTCGCTTTCGCCGATGTCCGCGCCAAATCCGAGGAACGGATTGGGCAGATACTCGGCGAACTTGGCCTCAAGCGCTGACACAGGAGAAACTGTCATGTCAACAGCAGCACGCGACGCATCGCAATCCAACATCTTCAGGTCGATGAAGGACATCACCTTCGAACAGACGATTTCGCATCAGTGCGGCGTCACCATGAACGACTCCGTGGAAGCCAGGGCCATCGCTGAATTCATGGGTCTGAAGCCGAATGTGATCGTCACCTACCAGCCGGCCATGATCCGCATCGATGGCAGCGGCAAGCTGATCTTCAAGATGGACGAGATCAGCGAATATCTCGGCCGCGAGATGACGGCGGAAACCTTCGAGGTCAACAGCTCCACCCACTACGGGCGGATGGTGCGCATCGACGACAACACGGTGATCCTGTTCGGCAACATGGACGAGATGTTCGAGTACATCGAATAGACGCCAAAAAATCAGACGCGCCGCCCGGTTGCGGCGCGCCGAACGATCAAACGCCATCTGTGGAGGTAAGAATGTTTAGGACACCGGAAGGCAAGGACATTTTCGTGGTCGATGGCCACACCCATTTCTGGGACGGCAGCCCGGAGAACCAGAAGAATATTCACGGCAAGCAGTTCATCGATTGCTTCTATGCCTATCATACTGGGCTCAGCCCCAAGGAACAGCTTTGGGAGAAGAGCAAGTTCGAGAAGTACTCGGCCGAGAATCTCTACAACGATCTGTTCATAGACGGGCCGGATGACGTCGCGATTTTCCAGACCACGTCCCTAAGCGATTTCTACAAGAACGGCTTTGGCTGCATCGAGCGCACTTCGGAGATCGCCAAGAAATATCCAGGCCGTTTCATTGTGAATGGGGCGTTCGATCCGCGCGATGGCGAAAAGGCGCTCGAATACATCCATTTCATGAAGGAGACCTACGACATCAAAGGGGTGAAGATGTACACCGCCGAGTGGAATGGCGCGTCGAAAGGCTGGCGGCTGAACGACCCTGAGGCCTACAAATGCTTCGAACTCTGCGAGAAGCTCGGCATCAGAAACATCCACGTCCACAAGGGGCCGACGATCATCCCGCTCAACAAGGATGCATTTGACGTACACGACGTCGATCATGCTGCTACCGATTTCCAAGGCCTCAACTGGATCGTGGAGCATTGCGGCTTGCCGCGCCTGGACGATTTCTGCTGGATCGCGACGCAGGAGACCAATGTCTATGCCGGGCTTGCGGTGGCACTGCCCTTTATTCACTCGCGTCCGCGCTATTTCGGCGAGGTGATCGCCGAGCTGCTGTTCTGGATCGGTCCGGAGAAGATCCTGTTCGGTTCCGACTACGCGATCTGGACGCCGCGCTGGCTGGTCGAAAAGCTCTGGGCCTATCAGATCCCTGAGGACATCGCCGCCGAACGCGGCGTGCAGTTGACCGACGAGATCAAGGAAAAGATCCTCGGCCTCAACGCTGCCCGCCTCTACGACATCGACATCGAAGCCCGGAAGGTGGAATTCGCCAATTCGCCTTTTAGCATCGCTGCGGAGTAGGAACCATGGCAACCGCCAGCGTTTCCGGAAGCCGCGAGAAAGAGCTCTGGCGGCGCCTTGGTGAGGTCAACGATCCGGAGCTCGACGAACCGATCACCGAGTTGGGCTTCGTCGAGCACGTCGCAGTCGCCGATGACGGCGGCGTGCAGGTTGACTTTCGCCTGCCGACCTACTGGTGCTCGCCCAACTTCGCTTTCCTCATGCTGGACGGCGTCCGAAAGGCGCTCGACCAGCTCTCATGGTCGCCTGCCTGTCGCGTCAAACTGCACGACCACATGTTCGCAGAAGAGGTCAATCGCGGCATAGAGGCTGGGAAGGCTTTCGGCGAGATCTTTGGCGAGCTTGCTGGCGCTCTCGACCTCGCGGGTCTGAAGGAAACGTTTGCGATAAAGGCGTTCAAGCGGCGCCAGGAGGCAGTCTTACGCGGCCTCCGGCAGCACGGTCTGACAGATCGGGAAATCCTCGCCATGGACCTGCCGGCGTACGACGTCGCGCGGTTCGAACCGGGTGAAGCGGCCAAACAGAAGCCGCGGTACAGGGCGGCTCTGCTTGAGCATTTCCCCGACCGCCAAGCGGATGATCCTGTCTTCGTGACCTGGGAAGGGCAGAGCATACCGGTCGGCGCACTCGGTGCCCATCTCGCCGAACTGCGCGGTGTGCGCGTCAACATGGAGTTCAACGGCGCGCTGTGCCGTGGGCTCAAGCAGACCAGATACAAGGAACTGAATGTGGTCGACGGCGAACCGACGCTGGTCGATTTCATCATGAATCGCGTGCCGGCACGAGCCGCGCCGACCGCCTGAAGCAGAGCCGAAACAACGGCCTCCCTCGCACGAGGCCCCTAACCAACAACCCGCCCGTAAGGCGGAAGGAGGAATCATGCCCAAAATAATGCTTCACAATTCCGAGGCCCGCCGTGCTCTGGCCCGTGGCGTCTTTCGGCTGGCCGCTGCCGTCGAGCCGACGCTCGGCCCCAAAGGCATGAACGCCATGATCGACAGGCCGATCGGAACGCCGATGGTGACCCGCGACGGTGTCAGCATCGCCTCCGAGATCGAACTCCACGACCGTTTCGAAAACATGGGCGCCCAGGTCGTTCGCGAAGTGTCGATGCAAACCAACGAGGTCGCCGGCGACGGCACCACGACTGCCATCGTGCTCGCCAACGCGCTCATCCAGGGCGGTGTAGAGGCGAATGAGCGCGGCGCGAAATCCGTCGATCTGTGCAAAGGCATCGACCTTGCCGTGGCGGCGGTGGTGGCGGCGCTCAAGGCTTCGGCCAAGCCCGCGAAGGGCAACGGCATTCTCGCTTCGGTCGCCAACATTGCGGCGACGGATACCAAGCTTGGCGCGCTGGTGGCGGAAGCCCATCAGCGGGTAGGGGCCGAAGGCGTCATCACCACCGATTTCAGTGTGACCACCGAAACTACACTCGATGTGGTCGAGGGCATGTCGTTCGAACGCGGCTACCTCTCGCACCATATGGTGACCGATCAGGAGAAGATGGAGGCGGTTCTCGAACGGCCTTACATCCTGATGACCGACCTTAAGATCAAGGAGCCCGAGGCGCTGGATGTGGTTCGCCGCATTGCCGACGAGGATGGTCGGCCGCTGCTGATCGTGTCCGAGGAAATGTCGCCGGAAGTTGTGGTGACTCTGCTCGGCAAGCAGGGACCGGGAAAATACCTCGTGGTCCACCCGCCGGAATATGGCCATTGGCGCAAGGCCATGATGGAGGATCTGGCGATCATCACCGGCGGCAAGGTAATCGCGCGCGATCTTGGCGGCCGGCTGGAGGACATCACCGCCGACGATCTCGGACAGGCTGACCGGGTAAAGACCAGTTCGTCCTACACCTCGATTATTCGCGGTGGTGGCGACCATGCGGCAATCGCATCGCGCCGCGCCCAGGTACAGCGGCAGTATGAAGCCTCGCCGCCGAACATCGATCAGGACAAGCTGCGCGAACGCCTGGCCAAGCTTTCTGGCGGCACCGCGATCCTTTATGCCGGCGGTGTCACGCCGGTCGAGCAGAAGCGAACCATTCAGCTCATCGAGGATTCGCTAAATGCGGTGCGCGCCGCAACCGAAGAGGGCGTGGTCGCCGGCGGTGGCTCGGCGCTTGCCCAGATCGCGCCGCTGCTCGACAATGTGGCGGTCGGCGTCGACGGGGATGTCGCCGAAGGCGTGCGCCTGGTGCGGTCGGTGCTCTCGCGGCCGCTCTGGCGTATCGCCGCCAATGCCGGCGCCGATCCCGAAGCAGTCGTGGCGGAAGTCACGCGCATCAACGGCGGCTACGGCTATAACGCGTCTGCCGCCAGCTATGAGAACATGTTCGAGGCAGGGATCATCGATCCAGTCCGCGTCACCTACACAGCACTGGCCAATGCAGCTTCGGTGGCGACGCTGATCCTGACCACCGAAACGCTGATCGGCCATCTGGCCGAGGACGAGGACCCGACGGCCGGACCGGCTCGCGGTGGCGGCTCCGAAAAGCTCGGCCGCGCCTGAAGCAATCCGAACGATCTCGACATTGAAAGGATACGAGGATGAAAGCTGCCAGACTGTACGAATACGATCCGCATATGAACGTCCAGCTCAGGATCGAGGAGGTCAAGGCGCCGACAATCACCGCCCCCGACGAGGTGATCGTGCGGGTAGGTGCCGCCGGCCTCTGCCGCACCGACCTGCACATCATCGAGGGTGTGTGGAAGCCGACAATGGATCCCGAAGGCACGCTGTTGCCCTACATCATGGGCCACGAGAATGCCGGTTGGGTGGAGGAGGTCGGCAGCGGCGTCCGGTCAGTCAAGCGCGGTGACGCCGTGATCTGTCACCCGTTTCGCTCGTGCGGCATCTGCCTCAACTGCCGGCATGGCGAGGACATGTATTGCGACAATGGTCAGTTCCCCGGCCTTGGCATGAATGGCGGCTTCGCCGAGTATTTCATCACCAGCGAGCGTTCGCTGATCAAGCTGAACGCCAACGTCACGCCGATTGAGGTGGCGCCGCTGGCCGATGCGGGCATCACCGCCTATCGCGCCGCCAAGCGCGCCGCAAAACTCTTGCGGCCGGGGAGTTACTGCGTACTGCTCGGTATTGGCGGGCTCGGCCATATCGCACTGCAGTCGCTGCATGCGATTTCAGGCTGCCGCATCATTGCCGTCGATCGCGAGCCAGCCGCGCGCGTGCTTGCGAAGGATCTTGGAGCCGACTTCGTCCTCGATGGCGGGTCGAATGTCGTCGAGGAGGTCAGCCAGATCACCGGTGGCGGCGCCCATGTGGTCATCGATTTCGTAGGCGAACTCGGGGTTGAGAACCTCTGCTGGAAGATGGTGCGCAAGGGCGGGCAACTGTTCGTCGTCGGCTATGGCGGCGCCGTCAACGTGCCGACCGCGCATCTCGTCATCGAGGAGATCAACATCGGCGGCAGCCTGGTCGGCAATTTCACCGAGCTTGTCGAACTGATGGAGTTGAACGCCGATGGCAAGGTGAAGATGCATTACACCGAATACAACCTCGCAAGCATCAACACCGCGCTGGACGATTTCAAGAATCGCCGGTTCACCGGCCGAGGCGTCATCGTTCCCTGAAGCATCTAGGTCGGGCCTGCACGGAGCAGGCCCGGCGTTTTGGTCCGCGTGCCGGGATTGCCGTTTCCGGGTCGATGTCGCCGAAGCGGCGCAGCCGGCCTGACTGCTTGCCGGCCCCGGCAAGCCTTTCTTGAGCGCCGCGGCTGATGCCATGGCTTTTCCGTATCGGGACGTCAGCGAAGCGTAGTCCTGAAACGAGTTCTTTGCTCGCGGTTTGGAAAATGGGAGGACAAATATGGATCTTACTACAGGACTGGCCGTCGTCATCGGCATTATGGGCGGCATTGCAACGTGGGCAGCGATCACGATCGGCAACCCCTATCTGCTGATCTGGGCGGTATTTGTGGGCTGGGGGAGTTTCTATCACTGTGGCGGCAAGGAAGCCGGGTTCAAGAATTCGGCGCTTGCAAACCTTTCGGGAGCGATCTGCGCCGCCGGCGCATTGATAGCACTGACGTCTATTGGTGTTACGGCTCTCACGGCCGGCATTTGCGTCGGCGTTTCAATCGTGGTGCTGATTCTCGCTGCCAAGCTGCCATTGCTGGGTGCCATTCCATCAGCGGTCTATGGCTACGCAACGACCGCGGCACTTTTTCTGCTTGGCGCTGCCGCCTATGGCGAGGGTCCAAGCGGCATCAGCAAGGTCGCGGCAGCTGTGGTGATTTCGCTGATCATTGGCAACGGTCTCGGCTACGTCTCCGAGAAAGTGACATCTGCTGTCGTGAAGAGCTGATCTAATCCCCGCTACCGCTTCCGTGATTGACTTTCCCAACCCCGCGGCGCGAATGCCGCGGGCTTTTTTCGTGCCGGTGGCGCTGATCCTAGATGAAACCGCGCCGGATGCCGTATTGGTCGAGCTTGCGGTAGAGCGTTGGCCGGGAGATGCCGAGCCGTAGCGCGACACGGCTGAGGTTGCCGTCTTCCGCCGCCAAGGCGTTCTTCATTGCCTGGCGTTCGGCCTCGACGAGCGTGCCTCCCAATTGCGCGGATGCACTGCTGTCCGACCCGGCTTCCGATCCAGAGCCGGACGCGGTGATCTCCTCAGGAAGGTCGCGGAGCCTGACATCGCGGCCGCGCGTCAGGACATGCAGCCGCCCGATGAGGTTCTTCAGTTCGCGTACATTGCCCGGCCAACCATAGGCGAGCAGGGCATCGAGTGCTTCGCGCGAGAATTCCAGCGGGTCCTCGCCCGCTGCGGTGGCGATCTGCCGGTTGAAATGTTCAATCAGCAGCAGCACATCTTCGCCGCGCTCGCGCAGCGGTGGAACAGTGATCGAGACTGCGCCAATTCGATAGTAGAGATCGCGGCGGAAGCGGCCTGCGGCAATTTCCTGCTTGAGATCGCGATTGGTCGAGGCGACCAGGCGCACATCCACCGGGCGACCCCGGGTGTCGCCAATGCGATGGACCACGCGCTCTTCCAGGACACGCAGCAGAAATGGCTGGATTTCGAGTGGCAATTCGCCGATCTCGTCAAGACTGAGGACTCCGCCATTGGCGAGCTCGAAAACGCCCGGCTTGCCTTCACGCGAGGCGCCGGTAAAGGCGCCGGCGACATGGCCGAACAATTCGCTTCCAAACAGGTCCCTGGTGATCGCCCCGCAATTCATCGCGATGAACGGATCGTTTGCCGTGCGCCGGCTACCGGCATGGACAAGCCGCGCAAACAGCTCCTTCCCGACCCCTGTTTCACCTTCGACCAACAGCGATGTTACGCTGCCCGACCGAGCGACGCGGCAGGCGACGTCGATGGCAGCCTGCAGCGCTTCGCTTTCGCCGACGATCTTGGCGACAGCATCCTGAAGATGCTTGTTCACTTCCCGGTGGACCACTGCCGCGCTGGAGACTGCCGGCACGGAGGGGAACACCAGTGCCGCGCCGCGGAGGTCGCCGTCGAGCTTGAGCGGCGTAATGTGGCAGGATCTCAGATGGGCCGGCAGCGCCCTGATAAGGTCGGCGTCGGAGCCGGAGGACGGAAGGTTCATCAGCCAGCGGCCACGGCCTGACTCCATCGGGCCATCCATCATCTCGGTGGTTTCGTCGTCAGGCACGTTGTTGCAGAAGATGGCGCGGCCGCGATGGTCGACGATTACCAGCCCGTCTTTTCGGCGGTAGCTGGGAGCCGACGAAATGAAGGCTTCGAGCAGTCGCGTGCGCTGTTCCTGCTGCTGTTCGGCTAATGCCTTTTCGATCTGCCGGGCTGTGGCGGCGACGAGCGCGGTGTTGTGCGGCCGGAAGATTGGCGAATAGCCTGACAAATCGACGACACCGATGATCTTGCCGTCCAGCGAATCGCGGATCGGCGCTCCGGCGCAGGTCCAGGACTTGATGCCGGCGCAGAAGTGCTCGGCCGCATGGACGAAGGTCGGCTCACCCGTCCACAGCGCCGTACCGATGCCGTTGGTTCCGACTGCATCCTCGTTCCATTTGCCGCCGATGGCGAGATGGATATCCATGCCGTCATGCAACGTCTTCTTGTCGCCGATGGCGTCGATCAGCACGCCGTCGCTGTCGGCCAGAACCAGCATCGCGCCTGTCCCGTCCAGCAACTGGCCAAGCGAGGCGAACGATCGCCGCGCCGCCGAAAGCAGTTCTGCATTGGCCCGGGTCAGATATTCGATCTCGTCCCGATCACTGCTCAGCGGCGCTTCAATCCCTTGAGCGTTGATGCCGCCGGTGGCGCTGCGATGCCATGAATCGTGAATGAGGGAGCGGACGTGGCTGGGGTGAACTGGATCGCGGGCACATTTGGGGTCGTCGGCCAGAAAACTTTCCCAGGCGCGCATGGTGGCACGCTCGTCATAGTCGATGCTCAGAGCCATCTGGCCGGTGGCCAGCGACGTACGCGCCGGAAGGGCATCGATCTTCATATGATGGGGGCCTATCTCGCGTTTCATTCAGTCATCGCAGAACCTTTGAGGCATGCTATCGCTGTATGTTGTCATGTTCGAAATGCTATCGCGGATTGGACGCCGACACGTCCCAAAGTCTGCCGTCAGCTGATGCGGAGTTTCGCGCCGATGTCGGCGGCAAGCTGTTCTTCGGTATAGGTGGAGGCGAGGCGGGACCCGTCCAGGTCCGCAAGCGCTTCGGCGATGATTTCGTCGACCGGCGAGAAGAAGCCATTCTGCTTGGTCGCCAGGACGAAGGTCTGGTCGCCGCCCCGGTTGCGGATATCGCCGATGTGATGAAGTTGGCGGCCCGTGTTCTGATCCTTCGAGATCACGCGACCATTCATGGTGACATGGATTGACGGTTTGGCTTCGGCCACATGCGCGGCACTGCCGCCAACATGGATGATCAGACCTTCCGCCTTCGGTTGCTGGCGTGGCTTCCTCGATGCCGAGTAGCCGCCGCCGCTGATCTGGTCGGCAAGGCGAACGATAGTCGAGCGGTTCTGCTCGATCATTCTTTTGACTTGCACGTCCTCGCGCCGCGGGCCATCCCGCTTGGAGATAATCTCGACCATGAATCCTCCCAGATTCGCTCGGCGTTGCCGTTCGACGGCTCATCTTGGTTTTGAGGTGAACTCTACACCGCCTCTGTGAAGTTAGCCATTCATATCACATAGCGCCAAAATTCGGGTCGCTGGTAGCAGGCGGCTGCTACACGGGGTTCCGGTACTCGGTCAAATCGAGTGGGAGTAAGGGGCAATCGGTCGGCGCTATTCGGCGAGCAAGGCCAGATCACTGCAGTCGGCTGTTGTGTCGCAGCACGAGGCCGACTGCGCCGAGCAATGCGTCGTTCTCCGTGTGCTTGCCAACAATTATCCGCGTGCGCAGGGCGGGCGCGACATCGCGGGACTTGATGAGCGTGTGGCGTTCGTATGACGCGATCAGCGGTGCCAGGAGAATATCGCCCGCCAAAGCCATGCGGCCACCGATGATGATGAGTGGCGGATTGATCACCGAGCCGATCAGACCAAGACCACGGCCGGCGAAGTCGGCGGTGTCCTCGATCATCCGCAGCGCCCCGACGTCGCCCTGTTCAGCCATCATGATCACCTCGTCCATCGTGACCGGCCGCCGCACGATGCGCGAAATCTGCTCGAGCGGCCGGGCAAAGCTCGCATAAAGCTCGAGGCATCCGCGATTGCCGCACCGGCAAAGATCGCCGCTGGGATCGACGCTGATGTGCCCGAATTCACCGGCGCCGCCGGCGATGCCAGTCACCAGCCGGCCATGCTGGACAATGGCCCCGCCGACGCCCAGATCGATCTTGAACAGCACGAAATCATCTTGGCCGACGGCCGCGCCCCACATCAGCTCCGCAATGGCCGAGCAGTTGCTCTCGTTATCGGCGAAAATCGGCTGTTCGAGAACCGGCCCGAACACATCGCGGATGTTGACCCCGGCCCAGGTCGGAACAATACTCGCACGCTGCACCACTCCTTCGCGGCTGACAGGGCCCGAGACGGAAACCCCAACCCCCAGGAGCCCCGCCATCGGCAGACCGTTCTCTTCGTAGCATTGGGCAATTGCTGACTTGGCGAGCTGGGCCGCCTGTTGCGGCTGGTAGTCCAGACCCATCGGGATAGTTTGTTCGGTAATGACAGAATGCGAGACGTCAGCGACGACGCACCGCATCTCATCGAGGCCTAGGTGGATTCCGACGCAGGTGCCAGCAGCGGGATTGAGCGTCAATGTTGCCGCAGGCCTGCCGATACCCCTGATCCCGTCATGGTGGGTCGAGGATTCGATCACCATTCCGGACTTTCTCAAGCCATTGAGCGCGGTCGAAACCGTCGACCGCGCCAAACCGGTGATGCGGGTAATTTGCGACGCAGAAAGCACGCCGCGCTCACGTAGACATAGAACGATCAGGCTCTCCGGTGATGCGGAGGGTCTGTCGATCAGCCAATTTCTAAGCGAAGGTTTGTTCATGATGAGCACAAAGGACGTTGACTGATAGCTCAAATATGTCATCTTGGAAAGAACGGAGATCACTGCATTTCCGTCTGCGACGAGCTCAAATTGCGTCCACAAGCGGTCGATACGAACCGTACATCATGGGAGTGAAACGATGGAATACCTGAGGACGGCCGTTGCGGCCGCTACGGCGTACACCTTTGTTGCGGGAGCCGCGTTCGCAGAGCCCAAGACCAACCTGTTGCATCAATGGGCGACCGGATCGGACGCCCAGGCTATCGCCAAGCTCGGCGAGATGTTTAACGCCAAGGGTGGCACCTGGCAGCAGACCTCCATCGCGGGCCACACGGCCAACACGCTGGCGAAACTGCGCGCCGACGTGATCGCCGGCAATGCACCCCCCGCGGTGCAGCTCAAGGGACCCGAGATCGCCGAATGGAACGAGACCGGCATGACAGCCAATCTCGACGAACTGGCGACAGCGGAAAATTGGGAGAAGGTCGTCGCTCCCGAATTGCTGCCGGTGATGAAGCCGACCGGCAGCTGGGTAGCGGCGCCGATGAACATCCATCGCATCAACTGGCTGTGGGCATCGCCGAAGGTCATGCAGGAAGCAGGCGTCGCCGAAGTGCCGAAGACATGGACAGACTTCAATGCCGCCTGCGACAAGATCGTGGCGTCAGGCAAAATCTGCATCTCGCACTCGACCGCCGACTGGACCGATTCGACGGTCTTCGAGGTCGTGGTCTACGGAATGGATCTCGATCTCTTCAAGAAGGCCTTCGTCGAGGGTGACGTCGAGGCAATGCGCAGCGACGGCATGGTCAAGGCCTTCGAACAGTTCCGCACGATGACGACGAAATATATGGACCCCGGCATGAACGGGCGCGACTGGGATACCATGTCGCATCTGGTCGGCCGCGGCGAGGCCGCTTTTCACATCATGGGCGACTGGACGCTCGGCCTGCTCACGGCCGGCGGCTTCAAGGAGGGCACCGACTATGTCTGCGCCCAGGCGCCGACCGATTGGGGCAAGCCGGGCTTCATCCTGAATTCCGACTCGGTCGTGTTCTTCCAGCAGAAGGATCCGGACTATGTCGAGGGGCAGAAACTGCTCGCCAGCACCATCCTGTCGCCCGAGTTCCAGACGATTTTCAATCAGACCAAGGGCTCGATCCCGGCCCGTCTCGACGTCGATCTTTCGAAAGGCTTCAACCCCTGCCAGCAGCTCTCCCAGAAGGACCTGCAAGCGTCGATCGATGGCGGCACGCTTGTCCGTTCGATGGCGCATAACATGACGATCCCGCAGAAGGTGCGCGGTGCGATCATGGATACCGTTACTGAATTCGTCGCTACGCCGGATATGACCGCGCAGGACGCAGCTAGTGCGATGGCTGATGCGGCCGAAGCGCAGATGTGAAGAAGCTGCCGATGATGGCCGGGCGCCGGCGCGCCCGGCCTGACTTCGCCGGAGCAGCCGATGTCCACACATGACCTGACTGTACCGGTTGCGTCTCCCGCAACCCCGTGGCGGGAGCGCCTGGGCACGATGGTGCCCATTCTGGTGCTGGCGCCGTCGCTTGCGGCGAGTTTCATCTACGTCTTCGTCTTCACGATTTGGACGCTGTATCTCTCGCTCTCCAGTTCGTCGCTGATGCCGACCTATGGGTTCGTCGGTCTGGACAATTATGCTTCGCTCTGGGCGAACCGGCGCTGGAACATCGCCTATACCAACCTCTTCCTGTTCAGCGGCTTCTATATTGTCGGCTCGATGGCCATCGGGCTGCTTCTCGCGATCCTGATCGACCAGCGCGTTCGCGGCGAGGCGGTTTGGCGTACCATCTTCCTCTACCCGCTGGCGGTGTCCTTCATCGTCACCGGTACGGTGTGGAGCTGGCTCTATAATCCCGTCGACGGCATCCAAGCCTTCGTGCGGGGGCTCGGCTGGACCGACTTCAGCTTCGCCCTGACGGCCAACCGCAACACCGCGATCTATGCGGTGATCATAACCGGTATCTGGCAGTCGTCCGGCTTCGCAATGGCGCTTTTCCTGGCTGGCCTGCGTTCGGTCGATCCGGATCTCGTCAAAGCAGCCCAGATCGACGGTGCGTCGGTTTCCCGAACCTATCGGAAGGTCATCCTGCCGACGATCGCCCCGATTTTTCTGGCGGTGGCGGTCATTCAGATCCAGTTCGCCATCAAGACGTTCGACCTGGTGGCGGCGTTGACGCGGGGCGGGCCAGGTGTGTCAACTACATTCCCGGCCATCTACGTCTACGACCTGATGTTCCAGCGCGGGCAGATCGGCGAGGGTGCCGCTGCGGCGATGATGATGCTCGCGGCCCTCGCGGTTGTGCTGGTGCCCTATTCCTTGTGGATCGTTTGGCGCAGGCGGGCGGAGGGCCGCAATGGCTGAAGTTGCCCCCAACCCCCGGCATGATCCCGAAGCGGCGGCGGCTACGCGGCGATATTTCTGGAACCGCTTTCTTACCTATGCGGTGCTGACGCTTTTCGCTGTCATCTACCTGGCACCGCTGCTGGTCGTGGTCTTCAACTCATTGCGGGAGCAGTCGGAGATTGCCCGCAACGGCCTCATCTCGCTGCCGCGCAGCTTCCGCCTCGACGCGTGGGCGGAGGCTTGGGGTACTTACTGCGTCAGCGGCACATGCGAAGGCATGAAGCGCAATTTCTTCAACTCGCTCTGGATGACGATCCCCGCGACGGTCATCTCCACGCTTCTCGGCGCCATGAACGGCTATGTGCTGTCGAAATGGCGCTTCAAGGGCTCGGAAATTCTGTTCAATCTGATGCTGCTCGGCGTCTTCATGCCCGGCCAGATCTCGCTGATGCCGTGGGCGTTCCTGCTCGGCAAACTCGGCCTAACCAATTCGACATACGGGCTGGTCTTGATTCACGTCGTCCAGGGCATTTCGTTCACGACCCTGTTCTGCCGCAATTTCTACGTCAGCATACCGGACGACCTCATCAAGGCGGCACGCATCGACGGCGCCGGCTTCTGGCGGATTTTCCGCAAGATCATCCTGCCCCTGTCGCCGCCGATTTTGATCGTCACCGTCATCTGGCAATTCACGGGCATCTGGAACGAGTATCTGTTCGGGGTCGTCTTCACCTCCGGCCAGCAGCAGCCGATTACGGCGGCATTGGTCGCGCTCACTGCCGGCGGCACGACCGCCCGTGCTTACGACGTGATGAGCGCAGCCGTGCTGATCGGCGCGCTGCCGCCGTTGCTGATCTACCTGTTCGGTGGAAAATACTTCGTGCGCGGCCTGACGCAGGGCGCCATCAAATGAGGCATCGCCCATGTCCGCGCTGATGATCCGCGACCTTCACAAGAGCTATGGCGGCCTCGAGATTCTGGCCGGCATCAATCTCGAGGCGCGGACCGGGGAATTCATCGCCCTCGTCGGTCCCTCCGGCTGCGGCAAGTCAACCTTGCTCGCCATGATCGCCGGCCTGGAAACCGTCACGTCGGGTGAGATCTGGATTGGCGACCGGCTGGTGAACTCCGTGCAGCCCAAGGACCGCGACATAGCGATGGTGTTCCAGTCATACGCCCTCTATCCCACCATGACGGTGCGCCAGAACATCACCTTCGGCATGGAAAGCCGAGGCGTGCCCAAAGCGGAGCAGGCAGAAGCGGTAAAGCGGGTTGCCGCACTCCTGCAGATCGAGCAGTTGCTCAACCGCAAGCCCGGGCAATTGTCGGGTGGCCAGCGGCAGCGCGTTGCGATGGGGCGCGCCCTGGTACGCGACCCGAAGCTGTTTTTGTTCGATGAGCCTCTGTCCAATCTCGACGCCAAGCTGCGCGTGGACATGCGCACCGAAATCAAGAAGCTTCACCACCGCGTCGGCAAGACGACGGTGTACGTCACCCACGATCAGGTTGAGGCGATGACGCTCGCGTCCCGCATAGCGGTGATGAACCAGGGCTCGGTGCAGCAGTTCGACACGCCGAAGCGGATCTATGACCGGCCGACCAACATGTTCGTAGCCGGTTTCATGGGATCGCCGGCGATGAATTTCATCCCCGCCCGGCTTACCGGCTCAACCAGCATCGCGGTGCGCGCCGCTGACGGCAGTGACGCCACTCTTGCCCTTGCCGCTCCGCTACCCGCCGGTGCGCCAAAGGACGTGGTGCTCGGTGTTCGGCCCGAACATATCTACCGCTTCACGACGGACTTGAAGTCGCGCAAACCGGCTGTCGAGTCCATGCAGGCGCCGGTCGAACTGGTCGAGCCGACCGGGGCCGAGACACTTGCCGTCCTCAGGCTAGGCGACCTGGAGATCACCGGCCGTTTCGAGCCGGATGACGCCCCCATCATGGGCGAGACGATAACGCTCGGCATCGACATGTCGCGCGCCTGTCTGTTCGATCCAACAACCAAGGCGCTTCTGTGATCTGATGTCCAAACAATTCGCGACTTATCCGAGCTTGACCGATCGCGTCGTGCTGATCTCCGGCGGCGCCTCCGGGATCGGGGCCGATATGGTCCGTGCTTTCGTGGCGAATGGCGCCCGCGTGGGCTTTCTCGATGTGCAGGATGAACCCGCGGTGGCGTTGGTGCGCGAGCTCGTTGGTACCGCCAAGCAGGCCCCGTTGTACCTCCACTGCGACGTGACCGACGTCGCTGCGCTGCAGGCGTCGGTCGAAGGCGTACGCGCGCAGCTTGGTCCGGTCGCCGTCCTGGTGAACAACGCTGCTGATGATCAGCGCCATGCCGTTGACGCGGTGACAGCCGAATATTGGGATCGCAGCTTCGACGTCAATCTCCGGCATCACTTCTTTGCCGCGCAGGCGGTGCATCCGCATATGAAGGAACTCGGCTTCGGCTCGATCATAAACTTCTCTTCCATCGCCTGGCGTTTTGGCGCGGACCAGATGGTGGCTTATGCCACCGCCAAAGGCGCTGTGGTGGCGCTGACGCGCGCGCTGGCGCGGTCGTTCGGATCCGACAACATCCGCGTCAATGCAGTCGAACCCGGCGCTGTCATCACCGAGCGGCAGCGCGAGTTGTGGTTCAAGACGCAGGACGCAATCGACCAGACGGTGCAGCGGCAATTGATCCGCCGCGTCCTGCTGGGCGAGGAAATTGCACGGACCGTGCTCTTCCTTGCCGCCGATGACAGCCGCATGATCACGAAACAGTCCATCACCGTCGATGCCGGTCTGCGCTGATGCGATCGTTTCCACATCTTTCAAAGGGACTACCAAATTGATGCTTCGTCTCGGCCTCAACCCTTACGGACTGACCTACCATCTCGGCCTACAGGGCCGCGGTACGCCGCGGCACAATCCGGATGGGGCGGGGCTGGAAGGCTTCATAGCGCTCGCGCAGGAACTCGGCGCACGCACCCTGGAGATCTACGAACCTTGGCTGACCGATTTGCCGGACGCCGAGGTCGTCGACCTGCGCAGGCGTCTGACCGCGCTAGACATCGTCCCGGTGGTAAGTGGCGGACTTCTCGTGGCAGGTCCGTTGGACAACGCATTTCGGGCTGCGCGCCTGCTCGAGGCGACAACGATCCGTATCTCACTGACCCCAGTCCTGTGCGGCGACCGCAACGTCTGGGGCGGGAAATGGAGCGAGTTCAACGCGACGATCCGCGCTGCCTTGACGGAATGGGGAGCGCGTGCGGCGGCTGAGGGCAGGGTGCTCGGCATCGAGAACCATCAGGATTTCGGCAGCGACGAACTGGTCGCGTTCTGCGAACTCGGCGGGCCGGGCGTCGGCATCACCTACGACACCGGCAACGCGTTCCCTGTCGGCGAGGCACCGCTTTCCTTCACCCGGCGGATCGCGCCGCATGTCCGCCACGTTCACCTCAAGGACTATCGCGTGCAGTTCACGGATGAGGGCTACCGTCTGGTCCGCTGCGCGATCGGCGACGGCGCCGTGCCATTCGCCGGACTGGCAGCCATCCTCGCCGAGCACCATGATACGCTGACGGCCGTGCTCGAGCCAGGCGCGCTGGAGGCCCGTCACGTTCGCTGTCTCACCGACGACTGGTGGAACGGATATGCGCCGAAGACCGCGCGCGAGTTCGCGGCCTGCCTGAGTGCTGCGCGCGTGAACCGCCTTGCGGACGACGCCGACTACCGGACGCCATGGGAGCGCGACGATGACGGCGCGCTCGTTTCGTATGAGCTCGACATGATCCGGCGCAGCGCCGCCAACATGAAGAAGTTCGATTTCATTGCAATGGAGAAATCAGCATGACTGCCCGAGAACTCAGCGGCCTGACTGCCTTCGTGACTGGCTCGGGACGCGGCCTCGGCCGTGTGATGGCCGAACGCTTGGCCGAACTTGGCGCAAACGTCGCGATTCACGATCTCGATTGGACCCGGCCATCCCAATATGGCGAATTCGCAGACCTCGGCGAATCCGCCAGGGGTTTGGAAAAGTATGGGACACGAGTGGCCGCGGTCACCGGCAACATCGGCGACAAGCAAGCCGTCGCCGAAATGAAGGGGAAGATCGAGGCGGACCTCGGCGATGTGCACGTTCTGGTCAACTGCGCCGGCGGCGATATCGGCGCCAAGGGGGTAAAGCCCAGTCCCAACAACGCGCTCGACATCGACTATGATGACATCAAGATTCTGACCGAGAACAATCTTATCGGTACGATGCTGGTCTGCCAGGCGTTCATTCCGCCTATGGTCAAGCGCGGCTCAGGCTCGGTGATCAACATTGCCTCGGCGGCAGCGCATATCGGATGCTCGCCGGAGGTGGTCTACTCCACGCTTAAGGCTGCCGTCGTCCATTTTACGCGCTGCCTCGCCAAGGAATTGATCGACGATGGCGTGCGCATCAATGCGGTGAGCCCCGGCGCCACCAAGACGGCACGCTTCCAGGCGAGCCGCGTCGTCGATCCGGAGCGTATGGACTCGAGCAAGAAATCGCTGAACCGATATGCCGAGCCCGAAGAGATCGCCGAAGCCGTCGCCTTCCTCGCCGGTCCGCGCGCGCGCTTCATCAATGGACAGGTCATTCGCGTCGATGGCGGTTTCACCATCTTCCCAGGTTAAAGCGCGGCCGTTCACACCGCGAACTGTCGGGCTGAGCGCACCCCAATGAGCAGGGCCACGGGCCCATTGCCGACCTTACTTCGCCGCTGGGTTGCGACGTGCTCGCGGAGCCCAGGAATCGACGGTGAATTTCGGCAACACGACAATTCTCTTGGCGACACGCTGACGTTACAGCCCGCCTGTATGCACCCACGCAATGGCTCCGATTTGTCTGGGTCGGTCTACTCGGCGCCCCTGAGAAGGCGAAGATTTCCGGATCGAGGCGCTTGGGCCACCGTGCGCCTGGGCAGAGCGAGCCGGTCCCGTCTATAAGCTCAGGGGCGCAACATTGAAGATTGGGGGAACAGATGAGGCAAGAGAACGACGTTGAGAAGTTGGTGCGCACGCTGCGTGCTCGAGCACCTGACGACGCGGCTGAATTGCTAGCCCGAGAGTCTCCCGAGTTCATCCGCGACGCACTAAAGTTGTTACCGGATAGGCACGCCCGGAAGGTGGCGGAGTATTTGCCATCGCAAAGGAGGCCCATCAAATCTCATGCCGACGGAAAGGATCTCGCGATCCCCGAGGCCATCGTCGAGCTGATGGACCCGATCCCCGCCAGCGTCGCTGTCGGGACGACGGTAGCCGCCGCGGTCGAGGCCGTCAGGCGCGCGCAGGTGCCGACCGAGTTGACTTACCTCTACATAACGGACGAGGGCGATAAACTGGTTGGCCTGGTGGTCTTGCGCGATCTGATGCTGAGCGACGCCGACGCGACGGTGGATCAGATTATGCTGCCGAAACCGTTCGCCCTTCACGTCGATATGCCTTTGAGCGAAGCCTGCAAGGCGGCGGTACGCCGTCACTACCCTGTCTATCCCGTGGTGGACGCGGAGAACCGGCTGCTAGGGCAGGTTCGCGGCTGGCGGCTGTTCGAGCAGCAAATCATCGAGATTTCTGCCCAGCCTGGCCAGATGGTGGGTGTCCAGAAGGAGGAGCGTTCTTTCACGCCGCTGTTTTCAGCCTTCTTGAAACGTCATCCGTGGCTGCAGCTCAACCTGCTGACGGCCTTCATAGCCGCTTTCGTGGTCGGCTCGTTCACAGGCACGATCGAGAAGATCGTCGCCTTGGCGGCGTTCCTCCCGGTTTTGGCCGGACAGAGCGGAAACACCGGCTGCCAGGCGCTGGCTATTACGCTGCGTGGCCTCGCCTTAGGGGATGTGGACAAACGACCGAAGCTGCACCTGGTGCTGAGGGAGGGAGCGCTCGGGATCGCCAACGGCTTGCTCGTCGGTCTGGTGGCGGCTGCGGCCATGTGGTTCTACGCGTCGCGGCAACCGGAGTCGGCATCCCAGGCGCCCATGCTGGCGCTTGTGATCCTGCTCGCGATGTCCGGATCGTGCCTCATGTCCGGAATCTCCGGCGTGCTGATCCCGTTGGGCCTGCGGCGTGTCGGCGCCGATCCGGCCGTAGCTTCGGCGATCTTCCTAACCACCGTGACCGATATCGTAGGCATGGGCCTGATGCTGGGGCTGGCCACCATGCTCGTGCTTTAGGTCGCGTCCGCGGACGCGTGCCGACATCAAGATGGCGTTGGCGGGATTTCTGGACCCTGAAGCGTCATGCGGCGACCAGATCCGTGCAGAATCGCGCAAACAATATTGATCTTGTCGGCTGCGCAATCCACGGCTGATTATGATTTGGCTTAGTTGCCTTTTGTAGCGAATACTTGCTCGAAGTGCAGCAACGCTGAGAATATATTTGGCCAACCGGCGTAGCCGAAGCACGAATAAACAGATGGTTTGTTGCGCGGCTGCAACAGCTGTTGAAAACTCGGACGATTTCGTCAAAGTTCAGTCGCCTTTTTTCTTGTGGTCGTGCTAAGTCCTTCGCACTGGTCGGGTTTGGGGTGGTTCTCGGCATGCAATCTTCGTTTCGAACTATCGTCGGCTGCGCCGCGGCGCTACTCTATAGCGGCTTATTGCCAGCCGGCGCGCAGGGTCTTTTTTCGGCCTATGACGATGCTTTTTCAGCCCGCATCGCCAGTCCGGCCGACAACGGAACGCTCGCCCAGTTCGTCACGGTTGCCGTCAACGCCGGGCAGTACGATCAGGCGATCTCCTCAATCGAGCAGTATCTGATCAAATATCCCCGCGATGCCCGCGCCCGGCTTGCGGCCAGCCGGTTGTACTATCATGTCGGCTCCTATGAATTGGCCCGGCGGCAGGTGCAGTACGGCATCGAAGTCGGCGGCCTGTCGGCAAGTGAGCAGCAGGAAGCTGTTCGCCTGCTTGCCCGCATCGAGCGCGCGTTGCGTGGCGTCACCTGGGAACTCGCCCTGACCGGCGGCATGTTCAGCGCATTCACCGATTTTGAGCCCGGCGGGGCGCAGGACGACGACAGCTTCGTCTCGCCCTATGGGCGGGCGGAAGGTTTTGTGCGATGGGACCTCGGCACGCCAAGTGCCGACGCTCTCATTCTTTCAGGGTCGTTGACGGCGACACAGCGTTTTTTCACGCCAGACCTGTCGGTTCCGGGTAGCAAGGAGACTTTCATCCACGGCAACGCCGCGATCACCTGGGACAAGGGGCTGCCCAACAGTGGGATCGATTCGCTGCGCCTGCTGCTTTCGGCGTTTACCGTTACAGATCGTTTCGACAGCGATATCCACGAAACCGGCATAGGCCTCAGTGGACGCTTTCTTGTTCGCCCGACCGTCGAGACGACGCTTTTTGCAGGCGGCGGCTACATCGATCTAAGCGCCTCGCAAGGCATTTTCGCCGATAGCAGGGTTTTCTATGAGGCAGGCGGCAGCTACCGCTTCCGCAATGGCCAGGCGCTCGGATTGCGCCTGGTCGGCTCGAATGACTTCGCCTCCGGATCTGGCGAAATCGGCCACAGCTACATGGGCGAGATCCGCTACGGCGGCCTGTTGATGAACGTACCGGATCTTTTCGCATGGTCGCACCAGGTCGCCTTCTCGGCCGGCCACAGCGACACTCCCGATCTGTCCGTTGGCATCGGCACAAATATCAGGAGCGACTTCTGGCGCATTGCCTCGGAAAGCGATTTTCAGCTGACGGAGTCGCAGAAGATCAGCGTCGATCTCGCCTATCGCGAAACCAACTTCGACATCGCCAGCCGCGACCGAGAATCGTTCGAAATGCTCATGAGCTACACGTTGACGCTCAATTGAAAGAGGCCGCGATGAGGACCCCGTACCGTCAGATCGCCATTTTTGTCGCCTGCCTTGCCTTTGCGGCACCTTCCGCCGCTGAAACGGTCGGGTCGATGACTGCCTACCAGACCAACATCGTCCGCAATGACAGCGGGAACATGAGTGTCGGTGCCGGCGTCGAACTCGGCGATCAGTTGCGCAGCAATCCCACTGGTCTTGGAATGTTGGTGTTCCGGGACGAATCGAGCGCCAAGATTGGTCCGAACACCAGCCTGACGATCGATGAATTCGTCTACAATCCGGGCTCCGGATCGGGAAAGATCGACGTCGGGATGAACAGCGGCCTGGCCCGTTTTTATGGCGGCCAAATTTCGAAAGGCGGCGTCATGCAGGTTGCGACGCCGCATATGGTGCTCGGGGCCAGAGGCGGCATCATCGAAGTGCTGGTGGCAGCCGGCCAGACCGTCGGCATACTGCGCGCCGGCCGCATGACCTGCACGATGAATGGCAAACGGCTGGTCATCACAAACCCGGGCTACGCCTGCACATCGGAAAATGGCAGGCTGCTGACCGGCTACGGCGGAATCGACACGTTCCCGATATTGGACAGCATCGACCGGATAGCCGGCACCGGTCTGCCAGGGGCACCGGGTCCTGGATTGGACGTAAGCGCGATTTGTGCGTCGGCACTCGGCGGCTCGCTCAAAGTCTGCGAGTCCACCGATGGCGCATTGCCAGGAGTGGTCATGGAGTTCCCCGACAGCGTAACACCACCCGTGGGCGGCGGCGCGGATAACGGTGGGTGTGAGGGTGAGGGTTGCTGCTATCCAGACTGCAGGTAGACCCGCCCGACCGGCATGAGCCCCGTGTTCGAGTGGCGGCAAGCTGCCAGGCGCAAAATATCCGGTCTCGTGGTCGTGCTCTTGCTGCTCGCTTGCCATCTGGCTTTCGATGGGCCGCTATCGCGCCTGCGCGAGCGTACGTATGACTTCTACCAGTTCCTCGCCCCTCGCGAGGCGACGAGCAATCCCGTTGTCATCGTCTCGATAGACGACGCGAGCCTTAAGGCATATGGGCGATGGCCCTGGAACCGTGGCCTTTTGGCCGATCTGGTCGATGGTGTCGCCGAGTCCGGTGCCGCGGTAATCGGGCTTGCGCTGGTGCTGCCCGAGGCTGACATCTCGCCTGAGGGCATCGCCGGAGACAAACGGCTGGCAACGGCGCTGGCGAAAAACCGAACGGCGCTCGCCGTCAGCCTGGGCAACGAGGCGACGGTTTCAGAAGCAGAGCCCAAAGCCGGCTGGTCGATCGTCGGGCAAGTACCCGAGACGCTTCCTGGCTTCACCGGTCTGACAGGCTCGCTTCCGGATTTCTCGAGCGCCGCTGCAGGCCTCGGCGCAATTCGCACTTTGCCGGATCCTGACGGCGTACTACGCCATGTGCCGCTGCTCTGGCTCCGAAATACGGCTCAAGGCGTTCAGCTCTGGCCGTCCTTCGCGCTCGAACTCCTGCGCCTCTACGCCGGAGAGAACGGCTACGTAGCCCGGATGAATGCCGCCGGGTTTGACGCGCTCAGGATGGCCGGGACCATTGTGCCACTCGAGCCGCAGGGCAGCATCCGCCTCTGGGAAACCGACACCAATACGCCGCGCATATCTGCCATTAATATCCTTTCGGGCCGCGGCGATCCGCTGCTGCGGAACGCCATCGCCATTGTCGACCTGTCGGCCGTGGGATTGACGCAGTACCTGCCAACCCCGACGCGTCCGGCGCGACCAGGCGTGGACATCCACGCTGATGCAATCGGCCAGATGCTTGCCGGGCGCTACCTGGCAGAGCCGCCGCAAGCGCGTACGCTGGAGCGGCTGTGGTTGGTCCTCAGTGGCATCGTTTTCATCGGACTTTCGGGAGTTCTCGCCCAGCGTGTCGTGCTTGGCGCCCTCGCTCTGGCGCTCCTGGCTGTCACGCCCTTCGCGTTCGGCGCTCTCGAATACAGCCTGCAGGGAAAGCTCTATGACCCACTACAGCCGGCGCTTGCGACGATCCTCCTAGCAGGCTTCGAAGGTTATGTCCTCTACAGGCGCAGCGAGCAGCGCCGGTCCACCCTGGCAAGGCAGTTTTCCCAATATCTGTCGCCCTCCGTGGTGCAGCGCCTCGCAAATTCAGATACCGAAGCGATCCTGTCCGGAGAGAAGCGCGAGATCACGATCCTGCTGAGTGACATACGCGGCTTCACGACGATGAGCGAACAACTCGGTGCCCAAGAAATCGCAAAGGTGGTCAATCACTTCCTCGGCCTTGCGACCGATGAGATACTCAAGCGGGACGGGACCATCGATAAGTTCATGGGCGATGCCGTGCTGGCCTTCTGGAATGCTCCGCTTGACCAGCCAGATCATCGCGAGCGCGCGCTCGAAGCGGGGCTTGCCCTGATCGAACGGGTGAAGCGCGAAAACGCCGCGTTCACCGCGCGCGGGCACCCCTCTATCCAAATCGGCGTCGCCATCGAGACTGGCGTCTGCTCCGTAGGAAATTTCGGCTCCGAACGGCGCTTCGATTACACCGCGATCGGCTCGCCGGTGAACCGCGCGGCACGGCTCGAGTCGACGACCAAAAAGCTGAGCATCCCTCTGGTGCTTGGTCCCGGATTTGCGCAAGGAGCATCGATGCCGGTTGTGCAGGCAGGCGCCTTTGAACTCCAAGGCTTCAAGGGCGAGGTGTCGATTTTCACCGTTCCGGAGATACACCCCTCATCACAATCCGCCAAGGAAGTCGTGTGACGTTTGGCACCGGTTCAACTCGCTATCTCATTGGCCGGCGAGCGAAAGCCAAGGGCGGCGGAAATACGATGGGCGGCCCGGGCTACCATGTCGCCCAGTTCGCTTATGCGCTCTTCCGGCACCCGGTTTTCCGGCGCCGCGATGTTCAGCGCCGCGATTATCTTACCCGGCGCCACGAAAACCGGTGCGGTGATCGAAATCAGATCGTCGTTGATTTCGCCGCGACTGACGAAAAACTTCGCCTTGCGGATTTGCTCGAGCCCGACCCTTAGAAGCCGAGGATCGGTCACAGTTTTTTTGGTGAATCGCTTCAACGGGCCGGAAAGAATGGCCTCGCGCTCCTCATCATCCATATGGGCCAGGAACGCCTTGCTCGAACCGGCATGTAGCGGACGCCGGCGGCCCACAATCGCATTGACGCGAAGGTCCCGCTTTGGCTCCCATTTGGCGACGCAAAGGCTTTCCTGGTCATCGCGGATTCGCAGCTGGGTGGTTTCGCCGATCTCCTGACCGAGTTCTTCCAGAACAGGATTTGCAATGCGGATCAGGTCCATCTGTTCGCTGGCGGCGTGGCCGAGCATCAGCGCGGCGAGGCCGAGACGATAGCCTTTTCCATCCGATGACCGCGCCAGCAGACCGCGTCGCACCAGCGTCTGCAAAAGCCGGAAAGCACGTGCCTTGCTGTCGCCGGAACGCCGCGCGATTTCGGAAACCCCAAGATCGGCCTCTCCGGCCACAGTCTGCAGCAAGCTGATCGCGCGATCGACGGAATCGACTGTGTACCGGGTGTCTGCCTGATCGGTCATTTCTCGTTTCCTTGCCAAAACTCTCATGCTTAAGGCTAAACGAGAAAATTTGTCTCGTCTAGTGAAACAGCGGTTTATCTGTATTGACAAACGGAGGAGCTTTAGTTTCAACTCGCTGTCAGGAAGGAGGCCGGCACCGTCAGCGGATCCTAGGCTGGGCTCGATGATGGCAAGCGGCAGCGGAAAAGAACTCCTCCGACGGAACTATCCAGAGTGGACACGGAGAGAACCAATGATGAACCGGACAATATCGCGCCGTGCGCTGATGCAATGGGCGCTCGGGGGTGCCGCTGTTTTGCAAGGCATTAGCTGGACGGGGCTTGCCCAGGCCGTGGCAAATGGCCGGCTGCGGATCGGCATGGCTGCTCCGCCGACGACGCTAGACCCGCATCTGAAGAGCAATGCGCCGAACAACGCGCTTGCCACCCACATCTACGACACGCTTGTCATTAACGACGAAAAATCGATCTCCAGACCGGGGCTCGCGACGGCCTGGCGCGTGGTCGACGACACCCATTGGGAGTTCGACCTGCGGCCCGACGTGCGCTTCAGCGACGGCGAGCCGCTCACCGTAGACGACATCGTCGTCTCATTCGACCGGGCCAACACCATCGAAAGCACGGCGTCGTTCCGGACCTACACGCGCAACATCAACTCGATCACCTCGCCCCAACCCGGCAAGCTTCTCATCGAAACCAAGCAGCCGGAGCCGCTTCTGCCCAATTCCCTCAGTCGCATTCGCATCATCCGCGCCAAGTTCAAGGATACCCCTAGCGATCAGTTCAACAACGGCACCGCGGCGATCGGCACCGGCCCGTATGTTCTGAAGGAATATGTTTCCGGCAACCGTGTCGCGCTTTCCGCCAATCCAAACTACTGGGGACCGAAGCCTGCTTTGCCGGACGTCGAACTCCGCATCGTCACCGATGCCGGCGCGCGGCTTGCCAACCTGCTCGCCGGCGATCTCGATCTCGTTGAACAGGTGCCCTACGAGGGTGTTGCTCGCGTCGAAAAAGACGAGCGCTTTCACATCATTCGCGGCGTCTCGAGCCGGGTCGTCTTCTTCTCCCTGGACACGTTCCGGGACGTCACGCCCTTCATCACTGGCAAGGACGGCAAGCCGCTCGACCGCAACCCGCTGAAGGATCTGCGCGTGCGGCAGGCGCTGTCCATGGCGATCGACCGCAGCGCCATTGTGGAGCGCTTGATGCAGGGCAATGCCATTGTCGCTTCGCAGTTTCTGCCTGCCGGCGCCCCGGGCACCTCGGCTGCTATCAAACCCGTTCCATTCGACGCTGCAAAAGCCAAGGCCCTGCTCGCCGAGGCTGGCTACCCCGAGGGCTTCCGACTGACGATCCACGGGCCCAATGATCGTATCGTCAATGATTCGAAGATCGTTCAGGCCGTGGCCCAGATGTTCTCCCGCATCGGCCTGGAAGTCAGCGTCGAGGTCATGCCCTGGTCGGTTTATGCCGACAAGGCGGATGCCCATGAGTTCAGCATCAATCTGGACTCCTGGGGCGTCAACACGGGCGAAACCTCTAACCCGATGACAGCGCTGGTCGCGACGCAGAACCCGGATGCAGGTATGGGTATCGCCAATTCGGGCCGCTACTCCAATCCCGATCTCGATGCCAAATTGGCAGTGGCGAAGCGGACGCTGGACGATGCCAAGCGCGAAAAGATGCTCTCGGAACTCAGCGAGATCGTCTTCAACGACGTCGCACTGGTTCCGATGCACCATGAGGTCCTCGTCGTGGCTGCCCGGAAGGACCTTCAGTTCACGACGCGGGCCGACCAGTATACGCTGGCCATAAATGCCAAGACTGTCTGAGGAGTTGTAGACTTGACGAGCATCGCCACGGGATCCGTCGCGGATCGCGGTCGCGCTACATACGATCTTGGCGCGACCGCCATCTTTGCTTCCAAATCAGACCCACGCTTCCACTATTGCCTGTATGTACCGCCCGCGGTTGGGGAAGGCGCCCAAGTCGACCTGTTGGTGGCCGTCCATGGCACTGGCCGCACCTCGTTCCTAGGTTTCCGCGACGCGTTCGCCGAGTTCGGACGCTGGAACGACTGCGCCATCTTGTGCCCGGTGTTTCCAATGGGCGTTCTCGGCGACGACGCCCGCAGCGGATACAAATACATGATCGAGGGCGACATCCGCTACGATCAGGTGCTGCTCGCCATAGTCGAGGAAGTTGTCGCGAAATACCGTCAGGACTGGACCCGCTTCGCCATGTTCGGATTTTCCGGCGGCGGGCACTTCACCCATCGCTTCGCCATCCTCCATCCCGACAGGCTCTGGGCGGCGTCGATCGGTGCGCCAGGCTCGGTGACCTTGCTCGATCCCACGCGGGACTGGTGGGTGGGCATTCGCGACCTGGCGGAGAAGTTCGGCATCACCTTCGACGCCGCAGCGCTGGCAAAAGTGCCGGTCCAGATGATCGTCGGCGATGCCGACCTGGAGACCTGGGAAATCACGCATGTCCAAGGCAGCACCCATTGGATGCCGGGCGCCAACGATGCAGGACAAACGAGGCCGGAACGCCTCAGGACGTTGTGTCGATCGTTCGAGGAAGCCGGTGTGCGCGTACGCTTTGATATGTTGCCCGGGGTATCCCACGAACGCGACGCGGTACTCGATCCGGTCAAGGATTTCCTGGCCCAGGCGCTCAAGGAACGACGGAACGCCTCAAGATGAATGCAATGATCGTTGCGCCGCAGCCGGAGGCGGTGGAGGCGGGCGCGCTGGTGCTCAAACGCGGCGGCAACGCCGTCGATGCGGCGATCGCCTGCGCTTTCATGCAAGGCGTCGTCGACCCTCAAATGGCCGGCATCGGGGGGTTTGGCTCGATGCAGGTCTACATGCCGCGACGCGGCGTGCATGAGGTGCTTGAATTCTACGCCAGGGCGCCGCTCAAAGCATCGCCTGAAATGTGGAGCGACCTCCTGGTCGGCCAGTCTCGCGATGGCTTCGCCTTTCTGCTGGAAGGCGGCATCAGCGAGATCGGCTACCTCGCCGTCTGCACGCCGGGCAGTATCAAGGGTTATGCCGAGGCGCTGGCGAGATATGGCACTTTTGAATGGGCCGACGTCGTCGCACCCGCCGCCACGCAGGCCAGGCGAGGCTTCATGGTCCGCCCGCATGTCCACTGGTATTGGTCGCAGGACGGCGTCGATACCGGCGAAGTGCGGACAATTGACAAGCTGCGCTTCAGCAACACGGGGCGCGCAATCTATTTTCGCTCTGACGGCACGGTGAAGCTGCCAGGTGACGTCGTCGTCAACACCGATCTCGCTCAAACGCTCGAGCGCATCGCGGCGGCCGGTCCGGATATTTTCTACAAGGGCGAGATCGCCGAAGAAATCGCCGCCGACATGGCCGCCAACCGAGGCCTCATCGGGACGGATGATCTGGCGTGCTACGAGCTCTCTACCGCGCAACCGCTCTGGGGCGAGTATCGCGGCTACGATATCGCGACCAGCCCGCCGCCCGCCAGCGGCATATCCATGCTGCAATTGCTCCACATCCTTGCGCATTTTGATGTCGGAGCCATGGAGCATGGCGGTGCCGAGCACATCGTCCTGCTGGCAGAGGCGATGAAGCGCATGACCATCGACAAGGACCGCCACCTCGGCGATCCTGCCTATGTTGACGTGCCGGTCGGGCGGCTGCTGTCCCGCGACTATTGCGGCGGGCTTGCCGCCGAGATCAAGGCTGGGCTGCGCGCCAGGATCGAGCGCGTCGACGACCGGTCGCCGCGCGAGACGACTCATATTTCGGTGGTCGACCGGGAGGGCAGCGCCGTCGCCTTGACCCACACGCTGGGCAGTCCGTCGGGGGCGATCACCGATGGCTTGGGTTTCATGTACAACGGAACGATGAGCCGCTTCGACCCAAGGCCGGGCAGGGCCGGATCGCTGGCTCCCGGCAAGCGGCGGGCCAGCTCTGCGGCGCCCACCATCGTCTTCAAGGACGACCGGCCCGTGATCGTCATGGGAGCGCCCGGCGGCAGCTATATCGCGCCGTCCATGGCGCAGGGCCTGATGAACCTCATTGATTTCGAAATGAGCATGCCCGAAGCGGTGGCCGCCCCGAGGATCGTGGCGGTGTCGAACACAATCGACGTCTCCAATCGCATTCCACGCTATGTCACTGAAGAAATCGAGGGCAAGGGCTACGAGGTGAAGCGCTCCTGGCAAAGTTACGCTTTTGCCGCTCTTCACGGCATCCAGATCGAAGACGGAGTTTGCCGCGGCGGTGCCGATCCGCAGCGCGACGGCATGGCGATGGCGGTGCCGGCGTGATGTGCCGCGCACAGACGACCGACGAGCCTTTCCGGCAATCAGGCTGGAGAGCGATGCCATGACCGCAGCCGTCGTGCGCCGGCTGCTCCAGGCCGTGATGGTCATGTTCGCCATGACGGTCATCGTCTTCATCGCGATCAATGTCATCGGCGACCCCGTCGACATTTTGATCTCGCCCGACGCCGACCAGATCGAGCGCGCGCGCGTCGTCCAGGCCCTCGGGCTCGACCTGCCGCTTTGGCAGCAGTATCTCCGCTTCCTCTGGGCGGCGCTGCATGGCGACCTTGGCGAGAGCTACGTCTACAACGAGCCGGCGATCAGGGTGATCCTGCAGCGACTGCCGGCGACGCTTGAGCTGGCCGTCTCTGCCATCCTCATCGCCATCGTCGTCGGCGTGCCGCTTGGGCTTTATGCCGGGCTGCGGCCGGACGGCATCTTGAGCCGCGTCATCATGACGGTCAGCATCCTCGGCTTCTCGCTGCCGACCTTCTGGGTCGGGCTGGTGCTGATCATGTTTTTCGGCGTGCAACTCGGCTGGTTGCCGAGCGGTGGGCGCGGCCAGACCGCCGAACTGTTCGGCGTCCAATGGGCGTTCCTGACCAGAGACGGCCTTGCCCACCTGATCCTCCCGGCGGTGAACCTCGCCTTGTTCGACGCCTGCCTCATCCTGCGCCTGACGCGCGCCGGCGTCGCCGAAGTCCTGCCGCTCGATTTCGTGAAGTTCGCGCGGGCCAAGGGCCTCAAAGAAACGCGCGTGATCGGCGTCCACGTCTCGAAAAATATCATGATCCCGGTAGTGACCATCATCGGCCTGGAATTCGGCTCTATCATCGCCTTCTCGGTTGTCACCGAAAGCGTCTTCAGCTGGCCGGGCATGGGCAAGTTGATCATCGACAGCATCAACGTGCTGGACCGTCCGATCATCACAGCTTACCTGATGGCGATCGTCGCCTTCTTCGTCATCATCAATCTCGTCGTTGACCTGACCTATACGGCACTCGACCCGCGGGTGCGGCTCCAGGGCGAGGGATCGTGAGATGAGCGTCGACACCTTGCCGCCGCCGATGCCGGTCGAGGCCGAAAAGGGTGAGGAGGCGCCGTTTCAAGTGCTCGTGCGGGCATTCTTCCGCTCGCCCGCCGCCGTTACCGGTTTCGTGCTGCTGACCGCGATCATCGGGCTGGCGCTGCTTGCGCCGCTTATAGCGCCGCAAAATCCCTACGACCTGAACCAGCTCGACATCATGGACAGTCGCCTGCCGCCCGGCTCGCAATCGATGACGGGCATGACATTCTGGCTCGGCACCGACGACCAGGGTCGTGACATGCTTTCCGGCATCATCTATGGCCTGCGCATATCGCTCGGCGTCGGCGTCAGCTCGGCGCTTTTCGCAGCGCTGTTCGGCGCCTCGTTGGGCCTGCTCGCCGCCTATGTGGGCGGTCGGACCGAGACGGCGATCATGCGCATCGTCGATCTGCAGCTCTCCTTCCCCTCCATTCTCGTTGCGCTGATGATCCTCGCCTTTCTCGGCAAAGGAATCCTCAACGTTGTACTCGCTCTGGTGATCGTCGAATGGGCGACCTACGCGCGTGCCGCGCGCGGCACGGCGCTGGTGGAGCGGCGCAAGGAATACATGGAAGCAGCGGAGTCGCTCGCTATTCCACGATGGCGCATTCTGTTCGTCCATCTGCTGCCCAACTGCCTGCCGCCGCTGATCGTGATCGCGACGGTGCAGGTGGCGCGCGCCATCTCGCTGGAGGCGACCCTGTCCTTCCTTGGCCTGGGTGTGCCGATCACCGAGCCCAGTCTCGGCCTGCTGGTTGCCAACGGCTACCAGTACATGCTCTCCGGCATGACGTGGATCAGCTTCTATCCGGGCGTAGCGCTGCTGATTACCGTGGTTGCGATCAACCTCGTCGGTGATCGGCTGCGCGACGTGCTCAACCCGCGGGGGCGCGAATGAATGCGACCGTACTCGAAGTCCGCGATCTCAGGACCCATTTCGGACAAGCAAAAGCCGTCGACGGCGTCTCGTTTAGCGTCGCGCGCGGCGAGGTTCTGGGTCTCGTTGGCGAAAGCGGGTCCGGCAAGTCGGTCACTGGCTTTTCCATCATCGGCCTGGTCGATCCGCCCGGGACGATCGTCGGCGGCCAGATCGTCTTCGACGGCCGCGACATCACCCGCTCCAGCCGCGAGGAGATGCGTGCGCTGCGCGGGCGCCGCATGGCCATGATCTTCCAGGATCCGATGATGACGTTGAACCCGGTCCTGCGCATCGATACGCAGATGATCGAGGCGGTTCAGGCGCATGAAAACGTCTCGCGCACCGATGCCAGGGCGCGGGCGCGCGACGCGCTCGGTATGGTCGGGATTCCGAGCCCGGACGAGCGGCTGCAGGCCTATCCGCATCAGTTTTCCGGCGGCATGCGCCAGCGCGTCGTTATCGCTATCGCGCTGCTGCACCAGCCGGACTTCATCATTGCCGACGAGCCGACCACCGCGCTTGATGTGACGATCCAGGCGCAGATTCTCGCCGAGATGCAAAAGCTCGTGGCGCAGAACAACACGTCGCTGATCTGGATCACGCATGATCTCGCTGTCATCTCGCGGCTCGCCGACCGGATCGCCGTGATGTATGCGGGCCGCATCGTCGAAACCGGTCCGGTGTCGGACGTTCTCGCCCGTCCGCTGCACCCTTATACCGCCGGTCTGATCGACTCCGTTCCCAGCCGCAACCAGCGCGGCGAGCGGCTTCGGCAGATCCCCGGAATGGCGCCCAGTGTTGCGCGGCTGCCGACCGGATGCGCTTTCGCCCCGCGCTGCGCACGTGCCGATGCGGTGTGTGCCCAGGCGGTGCCGCTGTACGCTGCTGGCCCGCGCGAGCACCGTTGCGTCCATCCCTTGCCGGAGCTCCGCGTATGATCTCTTCCACTCCGGTTGCGGCAAACATTCAAAGCTCCTCACCGGGTTCTGGCGGGATGGCGCCGCTGATCGAGCTGAACGAGATTTCTCACAGCTTCGGCACTCGGCCCGATCTCGCTGCTCGTTTGGCGATCTCGCTCAAACTTGCCAAACCGGCGGCAAGGGTGCAGGCGATCGACGGTGTCAGTCTCGCCGTTCGCAGGGGTGAGGTTCTGGGCCTCGTTGGCGAGTCGGGATGCGGCAAGTCCACACTGGGGCGGATCGTCGCCGGCATCCTGTCGCCCAGCAGAGGATCGGTATCGTGGCGCGGCAAGGATATGAAGGCGCTCCCGCCGTCCGAGCGGCGTGAAGCCAAGCTGCGCGTGCAGATGATATTCCAGAACCCCTATGCCTCGCTCAATCCGCGCCGCAAAGCGGCCGATATCGTCGGCGAGGCCCCGCGCGTTCACGGGCTGGTCGGCGGCGATCTCGGCACCTTTGTCGATGAACAGTTCCGACGTGCCGGCCTCGATCCGGTGTTGAAACACCGCTTTCCGCATCAGTTTTCCGGCGGTCAGCGCCAGCGGATCGGCATTGCGCGCGCGCTCGCCGTGCAGCCGGAATTTCTCGTGTGCGATGAAGCCGTTGCCGCTCTGGACGTCTCGATCCAAGCGCAAATCCTAAATCTCTTCATGGAACTGCGCGAGAGGCTGAACCTCACCTATCTGTTCATCAGCCACGATCTCGGGGTGGTCGAGCACATCTCCGATCGGGTGGCGATCATGTATCTCGGCCGCATCGTCGAAGAGGCTCCGGCCGAGGAGATCTTTGCACGGGCCAACCATCCCTACACGCAGGCGCTTCTCGCCGAGGTGCCGCGGATCGAAACCACCAAACGCGGCTTTGCCGCGATCAAGGGTGAATTGCCGAGCCCGCTTTCGCCGCCGAGCGGATGTCATTTCCACCCGCGCTGCCCGCACGCGATGCCTCGCTGCCGGACCGAAGCGCCGCGACTGAAGGTGGTTGCCGCCGGACACAAGAGCGCATGCCACCTCAACGACGCCGCCTGAACGCCTTGGAATTTTTAGAGATGACCGACTTCCAGGCGTTCCAGTCCGTGACCGATGACATGGTCCTCTGCCGCGACGTCATGGTGACGATGCGCGATGGGGTAAGACTGGCGACCGACATCTACCGACCGGCAAGGGGAGGCCGCGCGCTGGACCGGCCAGCTCCCGCCATCATTGAGCGGACGCCTTATGGCAAGGCGATGGCGTCGCGCGCCGAGCTCGAAATCGGAATGACCGAACCGATGGATCGCGCGACAGTCGCCAAGCATTTCGTGCGCCATGGTTACATCGTCGTCTATCAGGACTGCCGCGGCCGCTACGGCTCGGAAGGTGAGTTCGTCAAATATCGCTCCGAAGGTCCGGACGGCTACGACACGCTTGCATGGATCGCAGCCCAGCCCTGGTGCAACGGCCGGATCGGCACCATGGGCCTTTCCTATGCCGCACATACCCAAATGGCGGCGGCGTGCCTTGCGCCACCGGCGCTTGCTACCATGATCCTCGATTCCGGCGGGTTCTCGAATGCCTTCACCTGCGGCATCCGCCAAGGCGGCGCGTTCGAGCTGAAGCAGGCGACCTGGGCCTACCGGGAAGCCCGCGAGAGCGCCGTTGCCGCCGGCGACGAGTTGGCCCGAAAGGCGCTCGAAGCGGAAAACCTGCATCGCTGGTTCGGCAAAATGCCGTGGTCGGAGGGCCGTTCGCCACTCCGCTGGGCTCCGCAATACGAGGCCTATCTGCTCGAGCAGTGGCAGCACGAGACCTTCGACGATTTCTGGAAGCAGGTCGGCATTCATGCGGCGGGCTACTACGATGCCATTCCCAACATTCCGATTGCTCTGATGTCGAGCTGGTTCGACGTCTATGTCCCGACGACGTTCGAGAATCTGGCTGGCCTTGCCAGCAATGGCAAACGGCCGCTCGCCTTGATCATGGGACCGGGCTTGCACGGCGACCGCAATCTGACCTTTGCCGGCGACGTCGATTTCGGACCGAACGCTCCGCTCAGCGGCAATGTGGCGGCAAGCTGGCTGGAGTTTCGTCGCCGTTGGTTCGATCGCTGGCTGAAGAGCGGGCCGGAGGACGATCTCGACGAGGAGCCGATCCGCCTTTTTGTCATGGGCGGGGGAAAGGGCACGAAAAATGAAACGGGCCGTCTCGATCACGGCGGCCGCTGGATCAAAGCCAAGCGGTGGCCGCTGCCCGAGGTGACGGAGCAAAGCTATTATCTGCACCCCAACGGCAGGCTCTCGGAGGCCTTTCCTGCGGCCGACGCCGTCGCGCTGAGCTATGATTTCGATCCCGCCGATCCCGTCCCTACCATCGGCGGCGCGCTGACCAGCGGTCAGCCGATCTTCGCCGGCGGCGGCTTCGACCAGAGAGAGGACGACAGGTTTTTCGGCTGCCGCAATTTCGGCTTGCCGCTTTCCGCCCGTCTCGATGTCCTCTCGTTCGAGACCGAGCCGCTTGCCGACGATTTGACCGTGCTCGGACGGGTGGGGGTGGAGCTCTGGGCGGCGAGCGATGCAACCGACACCGACTTCACGGCGAAACTGATCGACGTCTATCCACCGAGCGCAGACTATCCGACGGGCTTTGCCCTGAACCTGACAGACGGGATTTTCCGTTGCCGCTTCCGGCATTCATTCGAAAGAGCCGAGCTTGTGAAGCCTGGGGAGATCATGCGGCTTCGCATCGAGCTATTTGCGACCGCCAATCTGTTCCGTGCCGGCCATCGGCTGCGTCTGGACATCTCTTCGAGCAATTTTCCAAAGTTCGACGTCAATCCGAATACCGGTGCGCCGGCGGGCCTCGGCCGTAGCCGGCAAGTGGCGCGCAACACGGTTTTTCTCGATGGGACACGGCCATCGCGGCTGATCGTGGAGAGATTATGAGCAAATCGGGCGGCTCTAAGCCCTGCCCGATAAGCTTGCGCAAAGATAGGCTGATGTGGGGGTACAATCGACTGGGAGTGATTTTTGCCCGTCCGGGCGTATCCGCAAGCACGCCATAGCGCCACGTAACCCACTGATTTAGAATAAATCCGGGAGAACGGCGGGCGAACCGAGCAATGGCTCGGCGAGAGAAGGAGGCCTGCGATGATCCGGCACTATCTTCGTGTCATGGGCGGAAGCCGTCTCGCGGTGGATGTCGGAGGGGATCCCTCCAGTCCCGCCCTATTGCTGCTGCACGGCTTTCCCAGCTCAGCGCGCACGTTCCGGCGTCTGGCCCCGATGCTCCTCGACGACCTGTTCGTCATCGCTCCCGATCTTCCGGGGTTCGGGGACTCCGATGTCCTCGCCTCGATGTCGTTCGAAGCAATGGGGAACGCAATCCTCGAAGTCCTCGACCACTTCTCCGTCGGTCCCCGCTTCATCTATCTTCACGATTTCGGCGCGCCAGTCGGCTTTCATGTCGCGATGTATGCGCCCGCGCTGGTGACGGGTCTGATCATCCAGAATGCCAATGCTCACACCAGTGGGTTCGGCCGCCAATGGGCAGACACCATCGCCTATTGGTCGAACCCCACCGCGGAGAATGAGGCCGCCGCCACCGCTCATCTGACCTGGGAAGGGATGCGGTACCAGCATGTCGGGGGCCTGCCCGACGATATTGCAAAGTCCATCGCTGCCGAAAACTGGGATGAGGACTGGCGCGTGATGAGCCTGCCGGGACGGCTCGAGGCACAACGTGCCCTCGTGGCGGACTATGGAAACTATGTGCGCCGCTTCGCAGAGATCCAGAGCTATCTGCAAACCTGCCAGCCGCCTGCACTGATGGTGTGGGGTCGCCATGACCCCTTCTTCGAACTCGCCGAAACCATGAGTTGGATCGAGGCGCTTCCCCGTATGGACGCCCATATCCTCAACGCCGGTCATCTCCTGCTCGAAACCCGTGCGGAAGCGGCAGCTCACCTGATCCTTGATTTTATCAACAGAGAAAAGGCCCGGTCCAGATGAATGGGTCACGGTGTCGGTTGACCGCCGTCAGCAAATTTATTTGTTATTGGTTTCAATACTAAGCAGACGCGGCAGTGCCGAGAGCTACGCACAGGACATCAGCAAGGCCACGGCCGCCGCTGCCGTCGACGTCGAGACGCGGATTGTAGATGGCGACCTCGAGCCCGACCGCCTTTTCGGTCGCCAGGATGATCCGGAGCGCCGCCGACAGTTCGTCCCAAGACAGCCCGCCCGGTACGCGAAAATCGACCGCCGGCATAATCGCATCGTCGAGACAATCGGCGTCTAGATGGATGAAGAAGCCGTCGAGTTCAGGCCGCGTCAGGTGGCCAATGGCCGCCCGGGCGGCGGCTTCGACGCCCAAGCGGCGGATGGCGTGCAGATCGTAGGCCATGAGCTCGGCTGGCAAGGGCCGGCTGCCGAATTCGGCCTGGTCCTCGTGGTCGCGAAATGCGAAGGCGACAGCATCCTCGGAGCGCACCAACGGGCGGCGGCCCTCCAGGTCGGTCAGCAGCGCCGGCCCGTAGCCGGTGACGAAGGCCAGGTCCATAGACGCGCCTTCGCCGTTAGGCTCGGCCTCGGGCTGGAAGAAGTCGGCGTGGCCGTCGATAAAGAACAGGCCGTAGCGACCGCGCCGGCGCAGCGCGAGCATCGGGCCCAGCACGATCGTACAGTCGCCGCCCAGCACCACCGGGAATTCGCCCGCGTCCAGCACCTCCTCTACGGCGTTGGCGAGCTTGGGCGACCATGCCGCGATCGCGTTGGCATTGAGCGTCAGGGTGGCAGGGTCGGGCTTCGGGTCCTTCGGCGGGACGGCCAGCCGCCCGGCATGGCGCGCATGGATGCGGTCGGCGAGGCCCAGTTCCAGCAGCCGACCGGGCAAGGCCTCGACGCCGTCGGTCGCGAGACCCAGCGAAGAAGGCGCTTCAAGGATGGCATAGGGTCGGTTCGGCATCAGATGCTCCAGATATGGCGAATAAGAACCGGCGCAACGCCGGCGGTCTCTGCCACTGAGCGCTGCGGGCCGAGGCTGCCCGTCTCACGGCCCCATAAGCGATGCTTTTGCGGCCAAAACTCCCCTCGCAGCCGACGTAGCCTCGGTACGCAACACCTCTCGGTACGCTTCAGGCCGCCACGCTCTTCGACGTTGCCTCCAGCACCGCTGACGGTATTTTTCTCGTAAATTCGATCGCGTTGTTTTCGCCGGAAGTCGCACCACTCGGGCAATTGATACCGAAAGTGGACAAAGCCGAGGAAATTTCAACCCGGCCAATTCCCTTGTGAAGTCAAACCCCAAATTCTGACCATGGAAGACAGTTCTTGGTGCGTCGACGTGTTGCTGCAGCATGTGGCGATGAACACTTCGGACCTGGCGAGGCCCTAGCGCGAGTTACGCCGTGCTGAAGTCAAACTGTCGTTTATCAGGCTGGAAACAGAAATGCGGCAGCGGGATCGAAAAAAATCTGCTGTCTGCTCGAGGCGATGCCTTCCTGTGCTTCCGCCATATCGGATGTCGGCCTGACGTCGATCTCCTGACCGGCGGCCGTGCGCGCGATGACGCGCCGCCGCTCGCCGAAGAAGGCGGTGTCGATGAACTCGACCGCAAGCCCGGCAGTGGCCGGGCCGGGTCGCAGGCGAAACGCCTCCGGCCGCACCATCAGCCTGGTTTTCTGGCCATGGCTGAAGTCCTGATCGATCCTGACGCCCGAGACAACTGAGCCATCGGCCAGGCGGATCGTGGCGGAGCCGTTGACGGTTTCAAGATGCTCGGCCGGCAGGAAATTGGAATTTCCGATGAAACTGGCTACGAATTCGCTCGCCGGTCTCAGATAGAGGTCCTCGCCGGTGCCGATCTGCTCGATGCGCCCGTCCCGAAACAGCGCGATGCGATCCGAAAGATGCAGCGCCTCGTCCTGATCGTGGGTGACGTAAAGGATCGTTACGCCGGTTTCGCGGTGGATGCGCCGTATCTCGGCCTGGATTTCCTCGCGCAGCTTCTTGTCGAGGGCCGAAAGCGGCTCGTCCATCAAAAGGATCGGCGGATCGTAGGCGAGCGCCCGGGCAAGCGCCACGCGCTGCTGCTGTCCGCCGGAAAGCGCGCCAGGATATCGGCCGCCGAAACTCTCCAGCCGCACCAGCGACAGCATCTCGGCGACTTTTCGTTTCACCTCGGCGTGTGGCCGGCGGCGCACGCGCAACGGAAAGGCAACGTTCTCGGCGACGGTGAGATGCTGGAACAGCGTGTAGCGCTGGAACACCATGCCGATATTGCGCTTGTGTGACGGCACCGACAGCAGGGACCTGCCCTTGAAAAGAACGTCGCCGGATGTCGGATGCTGAAAGCCGGCGATGGCGTAGAGCGTCGTCGACTTGCCAGAGCCGGAAGGGCCGAGAAAGGTCAGAAATTGGCCCCTGGGTATATCGAGCGTGACATCGTGCACGGCGACGAAGCTGCCGAACGCCTTGCGCAGGTCGCGAATGGAGAGGAACGGTTCGGTCATTTCGACAATTTCCGCCGAATGAGTGCGGTTACGATCATCAGGCTCAGCGTCAGGAAAACGAGGAGGCTGGAGGCCGCGGCGATGACCGGGCTTAGATCCTGGCGCAGGCTGCCCCAGATCTTGACCGGCAAGGTCTGCAAGGTGGGGCTGGCCATGAAGATCGCGACCACCACCTCGTCCCATGAGGCGAGGAAGGCGAAGATCGCCGCCGAGAAAATCCCGATCTTGATCGCCGGCAAGGTGACCCGGAGCTTTGCTTCGAAAGGGCTTGCGCCGCAGACGATCGCCGCATCCTCGATGGATTTGTCAAACCCTTCGAGTGCCGCGGTGATGGGAATGATGGCGAAGGGGAGTGCCAGGACTGTGTGTGCGATGACGAAGCCTGCCGTGGTGCCGCCAAGCCCGATCCGCAGGAACAATGCATAGACGGCGATGGCGAAGACCACGACCGGCAGCACCATTGGCGTCAGCAGAAGGCCGCGAAGCGTGTTGCGCCCGCGAAACTGTCCCCTGACCAGGGCGAAAGAAGCCAGGAGCCCGATGGCGACGGCAAGGATCGCAGCCATAGTAGCAATGCGCGCACTGGTCAGCGCCGCTTCGAGCCAGGCCGGATCGGCGAAGAGCTCCTCATACCATTTCAGCGTCCAGCCGGGCGGCGGAAAAGCCAGCCACCGCGACGATCCGAACGACAGAAGCACTATGAAGACCACCGGCAGTAGCAGAAACGCGGCAACCAGGCCGGTGAAGCCGAGAAGTGCTGCACGCAGCCAGCCCAGCCGGTCGTAGTCGAGCAGCATCTCAGATGCCTCCCGTCATGCGCTTGGCGCCGACGAGGCGCAGCTGCAGCGCGTAGAGTGCCATGGTGACCAAAAGCAGGATGAAAGCCGCCGCGCTTCCGAGCCCCCAGTTGAGCAAGGACTGGATCATCTGGGCGATCATTGCGGCGAGCATCATATTGGAAGTGCCGCCGAGCAGCGTCGGTGTCACGAAATAGCCGAGCGACATGACGAAAACCATCAGGCCGCCTGCAGCGATTCCCGGAAGCGACAATGGCAGCAGGATGCGGCGGAAGGCCTCGAAGGGGCTCGCACCGCACAGAGCGGCGGCGCGCAGCGTCATCGGTTCAATGGCGCGCAGGGTTCCGACCAGTGGCAGTATCATGAAGGGCAGCATGATATAGACCATGCCGATGGTGACGCCGGTCAGGTTATTGATGAGCGGCAGCGGCTCGCTGATCAGGCCGATATCCATCAGCGTCCGGTTGATGACGCCGGTGCGTTGAAGCAGCACCATCCAGGCATAGGTGCGGGTGAGCAGATTTGTCCACATCGACAGGATGATGATGCCGAAGACGATCGAGCCGAGGGCAGGCGGCATGATCGCCAGCATCCAGGCGACTGGAAACGCCACGATCACGGTGACGGCGGTGACGACGGTGGCGACCAGAAAAGTATTGAAGAAGACCCGCGCATAGGTGCCGTCGCCAAACAGGATTGCGTAGTTCTGCAGGCCCGGTACGGGTTCGGTTACGCTGCGCAACAGCAGCGCAACAACCGGCACCACGAAAAACAGGGTGATGAGGGTCAGCGCTGGCAGGGCGCCGCCGACGCCATCTGGCCTTCGGAGGATTGGCTGTCGATGAAGCAAATTGCCCGACATGGCGATGATCCCGGCAGCTCAGGCGGGACGCCTAGCGACGCCCCGCCGGTTCATGGGTGTGGTCGGCGGCTATTTGGCCTGCCAGGCGTACCAACGCTCCGCGATCGTGTCGCGGTTTTCAGCCCAGTAGTTCATGTCGAGGTTGATCTGCCCGTCGACATAGGCGTCCGGCAACGACTTGACGACATCGGCCGGCATTTCGGCCTTGGCTGCCTTGTTGATGGGTGCGTAGCCGCTTGCTTCAGCAAACATTGCCTGGCTTTTCGGGCTTGTCGCTGTGGCCAGGAATTTCATGGCGCTCGCCTTGTTCTTCGAACCCTTGGGGATGACGAGCACGTCGGCGGCGGTCATGTTCTGATTCCAGGATGCGCCGACATTGGCGCCGTCCTGCTCGAGGGCGAAGACACGTCCGTTCCAGAGCTGCCCGAAGGCCGCTTCACCGGAGGCGATCAGCTGTTGCGACTGCGCGCCGCTGTCCCACCAGACGATTTCCGACTTGATCGTGTCGAGTTTCTTGAACGCCCGGTCGAGGTCGAGCGGATAGAGCTTGTCTGCCGGCACGCCGTCGGCCAGCAGTGCGATTTCGATGACGCCCGGCGCCGACCATTTATAGAACGTGCGTTTGCCGGGAAATTTCGTCAGGTCGAACATGTCGGCCCAGCCCGTTGGTTCGCCCGACACGGCCCCTTTGTTCCAGGCAAGAACGAAGGAGTAGTAGAAGCTGCCGACCGCATGGTCGGTGGTGAAGCGAGGATCGAGATCGGCTTTCGGCACGACGTTGAAATCAATCGGCTCCAGCAGGCCGTCCTTGGCCGCCTTGATGGCGAAATCCATTTCGACATCGACGACATCCCAGGCGACGCTGCCGCCTTCCACCATGGCCTTCAGCTTGCCGTAGTCCGTCGGGCCGTCCTGCAGGACCTTGATGCCGGAACTCGCTTCGAACGGAGCAGCCCAGGATTTTGTCTGCGCTTCCTGGGTGGTTCCGCCCCAGCTGGTGAACACCATCTCATCGGCGTGCGCGGCAGTGGCTGCCAAGAATCCGGCCAAAATGCCGGTCAAAATCAGTTTCATGTCATTCTCCTCTGTTGGTTGCTTGGTTTCTTGTTGTTATGAAATTGCGCGATCGCGGCGCTGCCTCATCGCATGACGAAAGGATCCGGGATCGGCTCGTCGGATATCCGTATCCAGACGGATTTCGAGCGCGTGTAATCGCGAATGGCGTCGAGCCCGCCCTCACGGCCGAGCCCCGACTGACCATAGCCGCCGAACGGCACGAGCGGCGAAACGGCGCGGTATGTGTTGACCCAGACGACGCCGGCATGGATGTCGCGCGCCATGCGGTGCGCCTTGGCGAGATTGGTGGTGAAAACGCCTGAGGCCAGGCCGAACGGCGTATCGTTGGCAAGCGCCAGGGCTTCAGCTTCCGTGTCGAAGGTGAGAACGCTGAGCACCGGACCGAACAATTCCTCCCGCACGCAAGGCAGTCCTGTGTCCTCGGCGTCGATAATCGTCGGTGCGTAGTAGAAACCGCGCGGATGCTCGTCGGGCCTTTTTCCGCCGGTGACCAGCGTCCCGCCCTTGGCGAGGCTCTCGGCAACGATCTTCTCGATCCATTCCCGCTGCCGTGGCGTGGCCAGTGGTCCCATTTCGGTGGCCGGGTCCTGCGGATCGCCGATCTTGATGGCCTCGGCCTTGTGCTTCAGCCTGTCCAGGAACTCGCCCTTTATCGACCGCTCGACAAGCAGTCGCGAGCCGGCGACACAGCTTTGTCCAGACGCCGCGAAAATCCCGGCCACGACCGCGTTGGCCGCACTGTCCAGGTCCGCGTCGGCGAAAACGACAACCGGGCTTTTCCCGCCCAGCTCCAACGTCGTATAGGCCAGATTTTCCGCCGTGTTGCGGACGACCGCGCGAGCGGTCGAAGGCCCGCCGGTGAAGGCGACGCCTGAAACCAGCGGATGACTTGTCAGGCGCCGGCCGCAATCGTGCCCGAACCCGGTCAGTATGTTGACGCTTCCGGCGGGAAATCCTGCCTCGTGAACGAGTTCGGCGAAGGCCAGCAGCGGCGCTGGGCCGTCCTCCGAGGCTTTCAAGACGACCGTGCAGCCGGCCGCCAATGCCGGGCCGAGCTTGACGGCCGAAAGGAAGAGCTGCGAATTCCATGGCACGACGGCAGCAACGACGCCGATCGGCTCGCGCCGGATGGTGACGTCCATATCAGCCTTGTCGATAGGCACATGCGAGCCTTCATGCTTATCGGCAAGCCCGCCATAGTAACAGTAGTAGTCGCCGACATAGGCAATCTGGGCGCGGGTCTCGCGGATGATCTTTCCGGTGTCGCGCGTCTCCAGTTCGGCCAGGCGGCCGGCATTGGCGACGACCAGCTCGCCGAGGCGCACCAGCAGCTTGCCGCGCGCCGTCGCCGTCAGCGATGTCCACGCGGCGGAGTGCAGCGTCCGGTGCGCCGCCTCGACGGCGCGGTCGACATCGGCTTCGGTTGCGGCGGGCATCGTCGCCCAGGGCGCTCCGGTGGATGGATCAGTGCTTTCGAAGGTGGCTGTCGGCGTATCGAACGCCCCATCTATGAAGTTCCTGAAGGCCGCAAGGGTCATAGCGGCCTCCCATGCCGAAAGGCCGGCATCACCTTGTCGACAAACAGCTGCAGCGACTTTTTCTTGCGCTCGTGTGGCAGGCCGCTGTCGATCCAGATCGAATATTGGTCGTAGCCGAGCGCCTCGTACGCCTTCAGCCGGGTGATCACCTCTTCGGCTTCGCCGATAACCAGGTTCTGTCGGATCTTGTCCGGCGCATATTGCGGCATGGCTGCGATCTCGTCGTCCGTGAGCGCCTCCAATATGCCTTGACAAACAGGCTTCTTGTTCTGGAACCAGGCGCCGAACTGGCAGTAAAACAGCGACAGGTCCTTCGTCAGCTGCTCCGCATCGGCGGCGTCCTCGGCAACGAATGTGTGCATCAGCAGCATGATATCGGGGCGTGCCATGTCCGGATGCGCCGCGCACGCCGCGTTGAAGCGCTCCATCAGGCTGGTCACTTCGTCATCGCCCGAGGCGAGCGGCGTCACCTGGACGTTGCAGCCGGTGGACACGGCGAAGTCGTGCGAGTTGGGATCGCGCGCAGCCACCCAGATCGGCGGGTGCGGTTCTTGCACCGGCTTGGGCGACGAGGTGGTCGATGGAAACGACCAGAACTCCCCGGACATCTCGAAGTCGCCTTGCCAGAGGCCCTGGATAGCGGGGATGATCTCGCGCATGCGCTGGCCCGCGCCCCAGGCGTCGAGCCCCGGGAACAGGCGTTGGTATTCATAGCTGTAGGCGCCGCGCGCGATGCCGATGTCGAGCCGGCCGCCCGTGATGACGTCGGTCATGGCTGCTTCGCCGGCGAGCTTGATCGGATGCCAGAACGGCGCGATGACCGTTCCTGTGCCGAGCCGGATGCGCTTCGTCCTGGCGCCGAGATAGGCGATGTTGATGAACGGGTTTGGCGAGATGGTGAACTCCATGCCGTGGTGCTCGCCGATCCAGGCCGTCTCGAAGCCTGCCGCCTCAGCCATCAGGACCAGTTCCTCAAGCTCGTCGATGAGCTCGGCATGCGGCTTTGCCGGGTCCGAGCGTTCCATATGGACGAAGAGCGAGAACTTCATATCTGTTCACCCGGATTAGAACTGTTCATGGGTGCCGGCTTGGCGAGCGGACGGACTTCACCTTCGACCTCGTTGCCGACATAGACTCCAAACGCATCCTCCCGACATTCGCGAACGTAGCGGGCAAGCATCGACCGCACAGCAGCGTCGGCGATGTTCAGTCCGGCAATCCTGTCGATGTCGACGAGCCGGACCTCGCCATCGCCGGAGTGGGGCGTGTCTACCGTGCCGCGGTAGTAGACATGCGTTCGCGATGGGCTTGCTGCGTCGTCCCAGACCGCAAACAGGAACCCGAGATGAGCCTCGATGGCTTTCCCAGCGAGGCGTCCCCTAAGGCTTCGTGTATCGCCGGACGACCCCAGTCCTCGGCCCGCCGGCAATTCGAAAAAGCCATCGACAGTTTCGAAGAACAGCACGCGGCCTTCATCTTCGAGGATAGCGCCGACCTCCATGTCGGGTGGCGCGGCCGCCAGCGCTTCCTGGCTGAGACCGGGCGAGACATAGGCGCCACGGCAATAGCCGAGGGGCTGCGATGAATTGTGGGAAAATTCGCGAACGCGGCCGATCAGGATCGAATGATCGCCGGCGTCGACCAATTGCTCCATGTCACAGTCAAACGTCGCCACCGATCCACCGAGCAACGGGCTGCCGGTCGGGCCGAAGCGCCATTCGACAGCCGAGAACTTGTCCTGCGATTTCGAAGCGAAGACGCCGGACGCAGCTCTCTGTTCCTCCGAGAGCACGTTGATGGCGAAGCACTTCGACGTCGAAAATACAGGATGACCCAGCGCTTTCTTCGCGATGCAGACCAGAACAAGCGGCGGATCGAGCGAAACGGATGTAAACGAATTGGCGGTGAAGCCTCTAGGCTCTCCTTCTGGCCCGATCGCGGTGACGATGGTAACGCCGGTCAGGAAGGAACCGAGCGCCCGCCTGAATTCGCCCGCGTCGAAGGCTGTGCCCATCGCCGGTAGCTCCGATGTGCTTGTGCTGTCGTTGCACTCGAAAAAATTGACTATGCGCCGTGTGACCGTGTCGGGTGAGGCTACGGCCATCATGTGTCGTTCGCTCTCCAGAACGACGCAGCGACCGCGCGGCGCGAGGCGTGCCATTGCCGCCGACATCGCAGGTGATGAATTCCTGTCCTGCGAGCCGGTCATGAACAGGGCCGGCACCGCGAGACCCGAAAGACGATCGCCATGCGCCGAATCCGCATGGGCGAAAAGTCGATATGTGCGCGCATAGCCTTCGCGGTTGACGCTTTGCAGTGCCGCGCGCGTCGTCCTTGCGGCCTCTGCCAGGCGGTCGGGGACCGGGTTGCCGAACCAGCGCGCGATAGTTGCGTCCGTCCCTGACAGGTTTTCCGCGCCATTCAATTCCGCGGCGCGCTCGCGCACCGCCTGCGCAAGGTCCGCCGGGCGGCGAAACACCGCGTTAAGCGACACGAGGCTGCGGACCCGTTCGGGGGCACCGAGAGCGATTTCCTGCCCGACCAGCGCCCCCATCGAATGGCCAACGATTGAGACGGCATCCAGGCCAAGGTGATCAAAAAGCCGGATTGCCTGTTCGGCATAGTCGCCAAGGCTGGCGTTCTCGGGCGGTAGCGGTGACCGGCCGTGTCCCAGCATGTCGATCGCGATCACATCCCATTTGCCCTTCATCAGCTCGATCTGGGGCCCCCAGATCGCCGCGTTCATGCCGACGCCGTGGATGAGGAGGACCGGCGCTCCGGATCCGGCACGGATGAAACCGGTACCGTCAGGCGCCGTTCCGCGATCCCAGCCAGGGGCCGTCAGCTCAGCCATGCAGATCGCCGACCTCCCTGAGATCCTGGTAGCGGTCACCGATGCGATGATGCGGTCGTCCGCCGATCGAGGCGCCAAGCGCCACCACCAGCTCGTCTGGCGCCGGCGCGTCGCCGATCTGGAAATGCACCGTCAGGTAGTGCGAACGTCGGCCTTCATCGTTCTTGTCCATGAGCGGGATCATGATGGGTGTGTTCGGCCCGCCACGCAGGTTGGTGAAGGCAAGATAGGTCTTGGCGCCGACGGCACGCCGATAGTGGTTGCCGAAATGCAGCGTGTGGATGAGCGCGGAAGCATGCTCGATCTCGCCCGAAGTGCCGCATATTGCGGCTTTGCCGTAGCCTTCGATCGCTTCGCCGGATCCCGCGACTGCGAGAATTTCATGGGTCAGCATCTCCCCCAAAACCGGCGCATAGGCGCGGATCTCGGGAGAAAGGTCCTCGGTGAAACCGCGTCCGGCCCAAGGATTGTCGAGCACTGCCGCCACGCCGATCAGGCGCAGCGGCCGGGAGGCCACCTTGCCGCCTTCAACCAGCGTGTTCTCTACGTAGGTGACGATCTTTCGGATGGCCGGCTTCATCAAATCCTCGGTGATCGATTGAGCTGAGGCATCCGGAAAAGTTCGTTTTGCCTCATCATCTTATGGTATACCATAATTGAAGACCAAATCCCTTGTCAACGGATCATCGAATCTGTTTGTTTGCGGATGACGGGAGTAGACGAATTGGCCGACGACACGCTCAGGATCGAACGATCCACCAAGACGCTGAGAACGCTGGCGCTGGAGCGCATGCGTGACGCGATCATGGGGTTTCACTTCCAACCCGGCGAAAGGTTGATCGAACGGCCGCTTTGCGACCAACTCGGCGTCAGCCGGTCGGTGGTGCGCGAAGTTCTGCGGCAGTTGGAGACCGAGGGCTTGGTCCAGATGATACCGGGCCACGGACCTGCCGTGGCTCGGCCAGATCTCAGCCGCACCGACGAGATTTACGAACTGCGCGCTCTGATGGAGGGCATCGCAGCGCGCGCCTGTGCGCTCACGGCGACGCAGGACCAGATCGCCGCGCTCGAGGGCGCATTGGATGTGCTGCTCACGGCGTGGGCCTCAGCCAATCCGATCGAGGTAATGCGGGCGACGACAAAATTCTATGAAGTGCTTTTCGATGCCGCCGACAAGCGCATCGCCTGGGAGATCGTCCAGGGTTTGAACGTCCGCATCAACCAACTGCGTTCCATGACCATCGCTTCGGTGAATCGTCGCGATGCCGCAATCGCCGAAATGACCGACATCATGAACGCGATCAAGTCGCGCAATGGCGATGATGCCGAAGCCGCGGCCCGGCGACATGTGGAGCAGGCGTGGCGAATTGCGCAACAGACCCTTCGCGATAGCTGAGGCAGAAACTTCACATGACGGAATCGCTGTCGCCCTCGCATTGACGCAATGCGGGCAATTCCAACGCGCATCCAACCCGACGATATCGCAGCGATGGCGTTGTCTCTGGATGCTGACGGTAGCACGCTCTGGGTTTGCTGGTGTGGATGCTGTTTCGAGCGTATTCTCTTTTTTAGGGGAACAAGCCAGGTCGACCTCGATTGGCGGTCGCTTGCGCTCGGCCGCCCCGCCCGGGAGGAGCCTCTGATTGCGATGGCGCGCTTTGCTCACCTTGCCCTTCTCGCCGTCGCCTGGGGATTGTTGCCCGGAATTGCAACGGCTGGGGAGCCTTTCGTCCCGAGCTGGATCAAGAACGATCCTGCAGCCAAGACGGTGGCCATAGAGATTGTTGCCGATTGGAACCAAGTCGAGCGATATCGCAGGGACAACATCCGGACCGACATTATAGACTTCAACGGTTATTGGGGCGGCAATCTCACCATCATCGTGCCAGCAGAATGGTCGGTAGAGATCGAGTTCATCAATGGCTCCTCGTCTTTCCGGCACAGCCTGATGGTGACCAGGGTCTACGCTCAGTCAGAGATGCCAGTGAAGTTGACGGCCGGGGATGCTATCTGGGGGGTGTACACCGATCCGCCGGAGGGAATTAAAATCAATGAGCGGAGGCAACTCAACTTTGTTGCGCAGCAGGCCGGGAACTATTTCCTCGCCTGTGCCAGACAAACGCATCTGATGGACGGACACTGGATCGGTTTCGAGGTGAGAGACAGCATCGAACAGGCCGTGGCAATCATAGACGAAACCAATTTTCCGCAGGAGCAGCCTCCAGGGCGCCCTTAGGGACTGTGCGAGCAAGCCGCGGGTTATGGCTTGTTCGTGGAGATCAATGCAAATCCAAGGCGGCTTATTTGAAACTCGAGAGTATTGGCGTGCCCGAGCAGGTTAGAACTGCTTCTGCTTGCCAAGCCACCAGCGAGGCAGCGATTTCGTCACTACTTCAGCTGCCCTATGCCACAAGGGCAATTCTATACGGCGTGGTCGTTCTGGGCGCTGTCATGGCGCTGCGCGAACGGCGGCTGCAATGGGAAGGGATACACAATGAGTAAAGGGGCGCCGACATCGGCGGACGATTTTCTGACCGGGCTGAGGGGGCAGCGCGTGCTGGTGACGGCAGGTGCCGGCGGTATCGGCTTGGCCATTGCCGACACGCTGTCGCGGCTCGGCGCGCGCATCGTCGTTTGCGACGTTTCGGACGAGGCTCTGGCCGCTGCTCCGGACAAGATCGCGCTGGTCGATGCCATCAAGGCAGACGTTTCGCGCGACGACGACGTCGACCGGCTGTTCGAGAACGTGAAGGAAAAGCTCGGCGGCCTCGACGCGCTGATCAACAATGCCGGCATCGCCGGGCCGACCGGCGGCGTCGATGAAATCGATCCGGCAGACTGGCGGCGCTGCATCGACATCTGCCTGACCGGCCAGTTCCTGTGCGCCCGGCGTGCCGTGCCGCTGATCAAGGCGGCGGGCGGCGGCTCGATCGTCTCGATGTCGTCCGCCGCCGGCCGCCACGGCTACGCGTTCCGCACCCCCTATTCGGCGGCCAAGTTCGGCGTCATCGGTTTCACGCAAAGCCTCGCCAAGGAACTCGGGCCGCACGGCATAAGGGTCAACGCCATCCTGCCTGGCATTATCGAGGGACCACGCATCGACAAGGTCATCGCCGACCGGGCCAGGCAGGTCGGTGTTTCGAACGAGGAGATGACGCAGCGCTATCTCCAGAACATCTCGCTGCGCCGCATGACCAGCCCCTATGACGTCGCCGCGACGGTCGCCTTCCTGCTGTCCGATGCGGGCATCAACATTTCCGGCCAGTCGCTCGGCGTCGACGGCAATGTCGAAACGCTTTGAGGAACGGACCATGATGAAGGTAGCAATTGTCGGCAGCGGGTTCATCGGACGGGCCTGGGCGATCAGCTTCGCCCGCGCCGGCCATGATGTGCGGATGTGGGACCAGTCGCCGGCCGCGACGGCCGGCGCGCACGATTACATCGCCGGCGTGCTGGGCGACCTCGCCGCGAACGATCTGCTGCGGGCACAGGCAATCGACGCCGTGCTTGATCGCATCGCCGTGGTGGCGGAACTGGGCGAGGCGCTGGCCGATGCGGTCCATATCCAGGAGAACACGCCCGAAAACCTCGACGTGAAGCGCGAGGTGTTCTCCCTGATCGACTCACTGGCCGGTCCGCAAGCGGTGATCGCCAGTTCCACCTCGGCGTTGCTGCCGTCAAAATTCACCGACCATCTGCAAGGGCGGCACCGCTGCCTGGTCGTGCATCCGATCAATCCGCCCTATCTCATCCCGGCCGCTGAAGTCGTGCCGGCGCCATGGACCTCCCCCGAAACGGTCGAAAGGACTCGCGCCTTGCTGATCGCCGCGGGTCACGCGCCGCTTGTGATGAAGCACGAGCTCGACGGTTTCATCATGAACCGCCTGCAGGGCGCGCTGCTGGAGGAAGCTTTTCGACTTGTCGCCGACGGCTTTGCCAGCGTCGAGGATGTCGATATCGGCATTCGCGATGGGCTGGCGCTGCGCTGGTCGTTCATGGGTCCGTTTGAAACGATCGACCTCAACGCGCCGGGCGGCGTACGCGACTATGTCGAGCGCTACCAGACGATCTATTCCAACATCTTCCCGCAAATGCTGCGCCGCGTCGACTGGGCCGGCGAGGTCATCGAAACGGTAGAGGCCGACCGCCGCAAGCGGCTGCCGCGGGAAGAACTCGGCGAACGGCAGGTATGGCGCGACCGCCGGCTGATGGCGCTGGCAGCGCACAAGAAAAAATCGGATCAGGAGATTGGAAGATGACGGAAACAAGCCGCAACCCCAGCGCCCCGCAGACCAAAGGCAAGGTGATCATCACCTGTGCGGTGACGGGGGCGATTCACACGCCGACCATGTCGCCCTATCTGCCGATCACGCCGGACCAGATCGCCTCCGAGGCGATCGCGGCGGCGGAGTCGGGTGCGGCCATCCTGCATCTGCATGCCCGCGATCCCCAGACCGGCAAGCCCGACCAGACGCCGGAGGCGTTCGCGCGCTTCCTGCCGCGCATCAAGCAGGCCACCAATGCCGCCATCAACATCACCACTGGCGGCAGTCCCTACATGAAGGTCGAGGAGCGCGTGCGCCCGGCCGCCGAGTTCAAGCCTGAGGTCGCTTCGCTCAACATGGGCTCGATCAATTTCGGCCTCTATCACCTCGTCCACAAATACGAGACCTTCAAGTTCGACTGGGAAAGGCCGCATCTGGAAGCGACGCGCGACCTGGTCTTCCGCAACTCCTTCAAGGATATCGAATACATATTGGCGACCTGCTACGACAACGGCACGCGCTTCGAGTTCGAGTGCTACGACATTGCCCATCTCTACAATCTCTCGCACTTCGCCGATCGCGGGCTGGTGAAGCCGCCCTTCTTCGTGCAGTCGGTGTTCGGTCTGCTTGGCGGCATCGGCACGCATCCCGAAGACGTCGCGCATATGAAGCGCACCGCCGACAGGCTGTTCGGCGACCAGTTCCGCTGGTCGGTGCTCGGCGCCGGCGCCAGCCAGCTTCGCATCGCCGCGCAGTCGGCAGCCCTTGGTGGCAACATCAGGGTTGGCCTGGAGGACAGTCTGTGGGCCGGCAAGGGTAAGCTTGCCAAATCGAACGCCGAGCAGGTGGTACTTGCCCGCAAGATCATCGAAGGCCTCGGCATGGAGGTGGCGACGCCCGACGAGGCGCGCGAGATCCTGTCATTGAAAGGCGGCGACAAGGTCGCGTTCTGAGGCGGCTCGCCTGTCGCCGCATGGTAGCGCCGATGGGTCAACCGTCGATGCCGAAGGCTTTCCCTGGAATGCCCTCGTCTACGATGGGCGGCTGCTGCGTTACGCACCCGGCAGCGTCGATCGCACCATCGACATGCCCGTCAAGAAGATCACCAGCGTGATGTTAGGCGGACCGAAGCTCGACACCCTGTACGTGACCTCGATGGCAAAACCGCCGCTGCCGCGCTTCCCTGGTGATGGCGTTCTAAGCGGCAGGCTGTTCGCAATAACCGGGCTTGGAATCAAAGGCGTTGCCGACCGCGCTTCGCCGGATGATGGCGGCTGCAAAAGTGGATAGAGGGAATAGAGAAAACGAGCGCTCGCTCAATTTCTAGTGGTGAAAATCTGATGCTTGGTATCGGAGCCAAATACCGGTTTTCGACCCACTCTGGCCGTCCGCGACAACCATCGCGGACGGCTCGATTGAGCCCTCAGCGGTCGTTCCTTTGTCCCGGCAATCTGAGCCATGGCCGCCAGTCGTGCCAGCAAGTCGCCACAGCTACAGTCTGGACGTCGAGCACATGATCATTGCAAAAACGGATCCTGATCACCCCGACGCGCAGATCCTTCTCGACGTGCTGTCGGAGGCGCTGACCAGGATCACAGGCGACAGTGGCCAGTACTCGTTTGATGCAAACAATTTGAAAGGTAGGCGGAGCGTGTTTGCGCCTTGCCCTGCAACGTCTAAGGTCTCGTGCTATGCTCCGAAATCCTTCTCTTGGGGGGCTGTCATGTCGCAACTGAAGACGCTGCTACTTGGATCTTGGAGAATGACATCATGGGTCTATGAGATCCTTGAAACCGGCGAAGTGCTCGATGCCCTGGGGCAGAATCCCCGTGGCATAATCTCCTATTCAGCAGATGGCAGGATGATGGTTTTCGTCCTTCGAGCAGATCGCAGCACGCCTGCGGCCCTAGTCCCCACCTCGAATGAAAAGATTGCACTCTACGATTCCATGTTTGCCTATGCCGGGACATACTCTGTCGAGCATGACCGGATCGTCCATCATATTGACATGAGCTGGAACCAAAGCTGGGAGGGTACCGAACAAGTCCGGTACCTAGAGACCGACGGTCGAACGCTCCTCTACAGATCGGCCCCGGCACAGAACCCGCTGGATGGGAAAGATTGCGTTCATACCGTTAGATTTGAGAAGATTACATCGACGTCGTCGCATTGAACGCCCGGAAGGTCCGCATTTGAGCCGTTCAGTTGAACCTTCGTCGAACGGCGGTTCTCCACCTAAAGCGGGAGCCTGTGTTGGATACAATGCCGTCAGATTTTCACCATCAGGTGGCGACCCAATGCTTTTCGGCGAGCTCGTCCATGGTCGATGGCGCCGCCTCGTTTCATCGCTGTGAGTTTTTTCCATGAATTTCGATATTCCAGCCCAGACCGAAGATTACCGCGTCCGCATTGCCGACTTCGTCGAGCGCGAGATCCTGCCGCTCGAAGCCGACAAGATGTCTTATGACGCGCATGGAAACATCGCCTTGCCGCTGCTGGAGGTGCTTCGCGCCAAGGCGCGAATGGCGGGCCTGTGGTGCCTGCAACTCAAGCCCGAATCCGGCGGCGCCGGTCTCGGCAAGATGGACATGGCGGTCTGCTACGAGGAGATGAACCGGTCGATCTTCGGACCCGTGGTGTTCAATTCGGCAGCGCCCGACGATGGCAACATGATGGTTCTGGAGGCGCTCGGCACACCGGCGCAAAAGCAAAAATGGCTGAAGCCGATCGTCGAGGGCAAGGTGCGCTCGGCCTTTGCCATGACCGAACCGCACCCCGGCGGCGGCTCGGATCCTTCGATGATTATGACGCGTGCGAAGCGGCGCGGCGACAAATATGTGGTGACCGGCCGCAAATGGTTCATCACCGGCGCGGAGGAGGCCAGCCATTTCATCCTGATCGTGCGAACCTCGGACGACCCGCGCCATGGCCTGTCGGCCCTGATGTTCCACAAGGACCAGCCGGGCTGGCGCATCCTGCGCCGCATCGAAATCATGGGCCCGGAGGAGCATGGCGGGCATTGCGAGCTGGAGTTCGATGGGCTCGAAATCCCTGTCGAAGACATGCTGGTCGGCGAAGGCAGGGGCATGAAGGTGACGCAGGTGCGGCTCGGCCCGGCGCGACTTACCCACTGCATGCGCTGGCTCGGACTGTCCAAGCGCTGCATTGAGATCGCGCGCGCCTACGCTGCCGAGCGCCACGGTTTCGGCCAGCGTCTCGCCGACCGCGAAAGCGTCCAGCTGAAGCTCGGCGACCTCGCCATGCGCATCGAGATCGGCCGCATCCTGGTGATGAAGGCTGCGTGGGAACTGGACCGCGGCGGCTTTGCCCGCAAGGAAGTGTCGATGGCCAAGGTCCAGGTCGCCAATGTGCTGCATGACGCGGCCGATGTGGCGATCCAGATCAATGGCGCGCGTGGCTATTCTAAGGACACGGTGCTCGAATGGATCTACCGCTATGCTCGCCAGGCGCGGCTGGTCGACGGTGCCGATGAGGTCCACAAGATGGTACTGAACCGTTTTCTCAACGAGCAAGAGAGGGGCTTCTGGCGGTGGACTGTCGAAGGCGAGGCATAGGAGACCGTTTGGAAACTCTACTCTGGCGGCGATCTGATGGCGTTTTCTGCGCTTCCGGTGCTCACGGACCCAAATGTCCGCTGCGCTCCGGTTCTCGAAACCACCATCATATGACTCGCCAGAGCGAATTTCGAAACGGCCTCTAAGGCTGGCGTCTAGGGAGTAAAAGATGGCGCAGCCGTTGAAGACGGATTTCGATCCTGCGGCATTGAAGGGCTTTCTCGCGAACCGCTTCGGCGATGCCGCAATGACGCTCGAGCGGATCGGCGGCGGACAGTCCAACCCCACCTACTTCGTCGACTATGGTGTGCATCGCATGGTGCTGCGCAAGAAGCCGGCCGGGCCGATCCTGCGCGGGGCGCATGCCGTCGATCGCGAGTTCCGCGTGCTTGAAGCGCTCGCACCGACCAACGTCCCGGTACCCGGGCCGGTGCTCTATCACGACGGCATCGAGCCGCTCGGCACGCCGTTCTACCTGATGGAGCGGCTGGATGGTCGCGTCTTCCACGACTGTTCGCTGCCTGGCCTTTCGCCCGCGGAGCGACGCGGCATCTATTTCGGCATGGCCGAAGCTATGGCCAAGTTGCATGCTGTCCCTCCCGACGAGGTTGGCCTCGGCGACTATGGCCGGCCCGGAAACTATTTCGAGCGCCAGATTGGCCGCTGGACCAGGCAACTCAGGGAATCGCCAAGCGACAGAATTTCGGCACTCGAAGCGGTCGCCGACTGGCTGCCGCAGCATATGCCCGCGGATGATGGGCGCGTGTCGATCGCCCATGGCGACTTCCGCCTCGGAAATCTGCTGTTCCATCCCGACAAGCCGGAGGTGATCGGCATTCTCGATTGGGAGCTGTCGACGATCGGCCATCCGCTCGCCGATCTCGGCTTTTGCTCGATGACCTGGCATTCGACCCCGGACGAATATGGCGGGATCCTCGGCCTCGATCATGATGCACTCGGCATCCCCAGCCAGCGCGAATTCCTCGACCATTATTTCGCGCATGCTGTACCCACTGCGCCCTTGCAACGCTTTCACCTGGTTTTTTCGCTGTTCCGTTTCGCGGTGATCTTCGTCGGCATCGCCGACCGGGCGCGGGCAGGCAGCGCGGCGTCGGCCGATGCCGCGAGCACGTCGCCGCTCGCCGGCCGTTTTGCCGTACGTGCTCAAGAGATCATCCAAGAGGCAAGACCGTGGGGCGCCGCCTGAGGGGAGCGTTCGGGCCCAGGTCCTTTTGCTACGCGCGGCGTCAGCAATCCAATTCGGAAATCCAATCCGAGAGGCTTTGCGAAAAACTTCGCGGCACGATGAGTTCGCCTGCGGTCTCGCCGGTGCGCAGGAAGAGCACGGGCACATGATGCAAGGATGTCAGCACGGCGCGGCCCGGGGCGGCCGCCGGCGCGCGCCAGTCTACGGCGATACATCTGGAGAGAACCCGTGCGATGTCCGCCCCGGCCATGCTGAAACGCACGCGACCCTCGCCGAGAGAAGCCGAACAGCCGAGATCCGGGTCGACGGCAAGCGAAGGCGCTTCAATACCGTCGTCGAGAGCCAGCCAAAGACGGCGAGGCGCGACGCGGATGACGAGGAGACCTTTGTGGCGAACCGTCTCTCCGACCGAGGCTGGAAGCTTGGTGCCGAGCGATGCCGAGAGGCTCGATTCGAATTGCCCCAGCGTCCCGTCCCAGCCCTCGACCTGGATAAGCGGGCAATCGGCGAGGGACAGACTGAAATCCGGGCTAGCCATGCAGTCGCTCCCCCTGCGGATCGAGGAATACCGGCGAGACGATTCGGGCACGGACCGTTTCGGCTTTCATCGGATAGACGGCCACGACCTCGCTTCCTTCGCTAGCGACATCGCCGGCAAGCAATGCCAGCCCGACATAGTGGCCGCGTTCTGGGCTGAAGGTGACGGAGGTAACGCGCCCGTGCCCGTGGCCATAGGGTTTCTCGCCCGGCAGAAACAGGATGGCGCCACCGCGAAGGCGTTTTCCCTCCTCAATGCATTCCAGTCCGACCAGGCGCTGGCGGTCGGGCGCCTGGAAGGCGGGGCGCCGTCGCAGCACGTCGCCGACGAAGCCGGTACGCTTGCCCGCCATGCGGCCGAGGCCAAGATCGTCGAGCGTCGTGCGCCCATCGATTTCAGGTCCGGCGACATGGCCCTTTTCGACGCGCAGCGCGCCAAGCGCCTCGACGCCGTAAGGCTTCAGGTCGAACGGCCTGCCGGCTTCGAGCAGGTGGGTCCAGAGCTGTTCACCGGCAGTTGCGCCAACATAGATTTCGTAGGCGCGCTCGCCGGAATAACTGAGACGGAGGATGCGGAGCGCACGGCCCTCCCATTCGCTTTCGAGCAATCCCATATGCGCAAGTGCCGCGTCGGAAACATCGAGAGCGGGAAATGCCGCACTCAGAATTGCGCGGCTTTTCGGTCCGGCAACCGACATCGCCGCCCATTCATCGCTCACCGAGGTGACGGCTACGCGCAAATCCGGCCAGGCCGTATCGAGCAGGAATTCGAGACGCGACAGCACGTCGGCGGCCTTGGCGGTCGAGGTTGTCATGAAGAACCGGTTCTCCGCCAGCCGCGTCGTGGTGCCGTCGTCGAAGACGATGCCGTCGTCGCGCAGCATGACGCCGTAACGGGCGCGGCCTACGGGCAGTTTGGCAAAACCGTTGGCGTAGACGCGATCGAGGAAAATCGCCGTATCCGGGCCCTGGACGTCGATCTTGCCGAGGGTGGAGATGTCCATCAGGCCCGCCGCCTGGCGCACATTCCGCATTTCGGCAACATAGGCTTCGTTCACGTCGCGACCGGATTGCCTGTAGAAATAGGGCCGCATCCAGAGCCCGACCTCCAGCATCTCGGCGCCGTTCGCCATGTGCCAGGCAAGCATCGGCGTGCGGCGGATCGGCTTGAAATGATGGCCGATGGCGCGTCCGGCGAGCGCGCCGAGGGCGACCGGCGTGTAGGGCGGTCGAAAGGTCGTAGCGCCGGTCTCGGGGATCGTCGCGTTGCGCAGGGTAGCCATCGCGGCAAGCGCCGGAAAGTTGCTGGTCTTGCCCTGGTCGGTGCCCATGCCGAGCGTAGTGTAGCGCTTCAGGTGCTCGACCGATTCGTAACCCTCACGATGAGCGAGCTCGATATCCCCGGTCGTCACGTCCATCTGGAAATCGACGAAGGGCTTTCCACGCCCGACAGAAGGGATTTCGCGAAGCGGGGCTGTGGCGGTCTCGCGGAGATCGAGTTTGGACGGAGCGGGCACCGGCGCCGACTCGCCGCAGAACGATGCTGCTTTGATGCCGGCACGATGACCTTCCTCGATGGCATCGGCGGTCGAATAATTTCCCATCATCGAGCCGGCGCCGAACCGGTCCGCCGGAAACGCGCCCGGTACGAAGCCGCCAATGTCGTCGCGGTATTGAGGTTTGACGCCGAGGTGCGAGGTGAGATGCACGGTTGGCGACCAGCCACCGGACACGCAGACCAGGTCGCAGGCGGCCTCGGACTGGCCGTCCGGTCCGTCGAGCGTTACACGCCTGACGGCATGGCCGCCGTGCAGGTCGACAATGCGCGTTGCGGCCCGCACCACCACGCCGAGCCGTGCGGCTTCTGCGGCAAGTGCGGCGGGCGGCGCTGCACGCAGATCGGCAACCGTTACCTCCGCGCCGGCATCGGCAAGGTCGAAGGCGGCGCGCCAGGCGCCGTCATTACTGGTGGCGACGATTATTTTCTTGCCGGGCAGGACGGCGAAACGGTTGAGATAGATACGGGCGGCCGAGGCAAGCATGACGCCGGGCCGGTCGTTGTTCGAGAAGACCATTGGTCGCTCGATGGCGCCGGTGGCGAAAACGATCGAGGGGGCGCGAAGCATGGTGAATGTCTGCAGCACTTCGCCGGCTGGCTGCGGATCGGTTGGGTCGCGTTGCTCGACCAGTCCGATGACATTTCCGTCATAGATGCCGAAAGCGGTTGTCCGCTTCATCAGGGTGACGGTTTCGGAGCTCTCCAGCTCGGCCTCGGCCTGTCTCAACCATGCGGCCGCTGCGCTGTCGGACGGCTCCGCCAGAAGCTGGCCGCCGAGCAGGAAATCCTGTTCGATCAGCGCGACCCGCGCGCCCGCCGCTGCGGCAGCGCGCGCCGCCGACAATCCCGCCGGGCCGCCGCCGATGATTGCGACATCGGCAAAGGCATGACTGATCTCGTAGCGGTCGGGATCAGGGTCGGTGCCGGCTCTGCCGAGCCCGGCCGCCTTGCGGATAAAATACTCGTAGAACATCCAGGCGCGGCGCGTCGGGCCCATGAAGGTCTTGTAGTAGAAGCCGGCCGAAAGGAACGGCGAAAACAGGCCATTGACGCTTTGCACGTCAAAGGCGAGCGCGGGCCAGCGGTTCTGGCTTTCCGCGATCATGCCGTCTGCGAGTTCCAGCGTCGTCGCCGGCAGGTTCGGCTGGCTCCTGCCTGCGATTCCCTGCGTAACCAGCGCGTTCGGCTCCTCGGGCCCGGCGGAAAAGATGCCGCGCGGACGATGATATTTGAAGCTGCGCCCGACCAGGGTGACGCCATTGGCGAGCAGTGCGGACGCGAGCGTGTCGCCGCGATATCCAGCCAGCTTCCGGCCGTCGAAGGTAAAATCGACCGGCTGCTCGCGGTCGATACGGCCACCCATCGCCAGCCGCTTGTGGTTCGAACTCATGCCGGTGATTTCCTGGCTGGTAATTTCCTGGCCGACAATTTCCTGGCGAGGTCGACGGATGCGATGGCGTGGTTGCGCGTGTCGCGTTCGACCACCAGCCATTGGCGGCAACCGATCACATGCTGCCAGAACTCGCGGTGCAGGCCCGCCGGGTTGGCCCTGACATAGACGTAACGGTACCAGGCCTCCGGATCGGGATCGTCGTGGGCCGGACGCGTGACCGAGGCATCGCCGCCGTAGCGGAACTCGTCATGGTCGCGCGGACCACAGCAGGGGCATTCGATGCGCAGCATTTTGTCTTCCGCCTCCTATTGCAGCCAGGCGGAAGGGCCGGCGCCGGCCTCATCGAGCGTGTGGCCGGTGCGGAAACGATCGAGCCCGTAGGCTGCGACCAAAGGATGCGGCTTGCCGGTGGCGATCGTGTGGGCGAAGCACCAGCCGGAAGCCGGCGTCGCCTTGAAGCCGCCATAGCACCAGCCGCCGTTGAGATAGAGGCCCTCGATCGGCGTCGGGCAGATGATCGGGCTGGCATCGGGCGTCATGTCCATGACGCCGCCCCAATGGCGCAGCAGACGGACGCGCGAAATGCAAGGCATCAGCGCAATGGCCGCCTCCGCCACTTCGCGCACGACGCCGAGATTGCCGCGCTGGGCGTAGGAATTGTAGCCGTCGAGATTGCCGCCGAAGACCAGCCCGCCCTTGTCCGACTGGCTGACATAGAAATGGTCGGCGCCATAGGCGACGACATGGTCTACCAACGGCTTCAGCGGTTCGGTGACGAAGGCCTGCAGGACGTGGCTTTCGATCGGCAGTTCAAGGCCGGCCTTGGCACCGAGCACGGATGTATGACCGGCAACAGCGAGGCCGATCTTGCCGGCGCCGGTCCGGCCTTTCGTCGTCTCGACGCCGACGATCCTGTCGCCGTCGCGGAGGAAGCCTGTCACTTCGCAGTTCTGGATAATGTCGATGCCATGGCCGTCCGCGGCGCGCGCATAGCCCCAGGCGACGGCGTCGTGGCGCGCCGTGCCGGCCCGGCCCTGGAAGATAGCGCCATGGATCGGAAAGCGGGCGGTGTCGGAAAAATCGAGATAGGGCACGAGACGGCGCACGTCGTCGCGATCGAGGATATCGGCATCGATGCCATTCAGTCGCATGACATTGGCGCGGTGGCTGAAGCCGTCGAGCTGATCGGCCGAATGCGCCGTGACGAGCTGGCCGCGCTGCGAGAACATGACGTTGAAATTCAGCGCCCGCGACATGTTCTCCCAGAGCTTCATCGAGAATTCGTAGAACTGGGTGTTGCCGTCGAGCAGGTAGTTGGAGCGGATGACGGTGGTGTTGCGGCCGACATTGCCGCCGCCGATATAGCCTTTTTCGAGCACCGCGACATTGCGGATGCCGTGGTTCTCGGCGAGGTAGAAGGCGGTAGCGAGGCCGTGTCCACCGCCGCCGATGACGATCACGTCGTAGGAGGGTTTTGGCTCCGCTGCCCGCCAGGCGCGCTGCCAGTTCTTCTGGCCGGACAGCGCGTTGCGGAAAATCGAAAATGCCGAGTAGCGCGCCATGCGTGCGGGCCTATCGAACGATCGGACCGGCCGGCGTGCGGGTGAGCACTTCGGCGCCCGCATCCGTCAGAAGTACGGTGTTGGAGACAAAGTCATCGCCGCGACCGGTGCCCATCAGCCACGACAGGATATGGAAGCTCATCCCCGTCTCGATCTTTAGATCGGAATCGTGCCTCAAGCCGGTCACCGAATTGCCGCCGGTCCATGATGGCGGCTGGCCGGCGCCGACGAGGTAGCCGCAGTGATGGCGGCGATAGTGGTAAAGACCGGCCTCGTCGGCGACGGCCTGCCAGGCGGCGTAGATGTCGCGCGCTCTGGCGCCGGGCCTGAGTGCCTTGACGACGGCATCGAACGCCTTGGCGGTCACTTCCGCCATCGCGGCATCTTCGTCGCTGATATAGCCGATGCGAACGAGCCGGCCGAGCGGCGCGTGATAACGCGAGATGCAGCCGGACAGTTCGACGAAGACCGGCTCGCCCCTGCGGTAAATCCCGTCGCCCCATGTCGTGTGCTCTTCGCCCAGGCGCGCGGCCGGGCGGATGAAAGGTCCGAAGCCCGGAGCATGACCGCCGGTGCGGATCATCGCCGCAACGCATTGGGCCGCGACCTCCTGTTCGGAGGCGCCGTCCGAGATCGCCGCAATCGCGGCGGTTGCGGCGATCTCGGACGGCGCCTCCGAACACTTGTGCCGCTTGACGCATCAGCGCCTGTTCCTCTGCGCTCTTCCCCCGCCGTATCCTGTCGATCAGGCCGGAGACATCGCTCCATCTGGCATCGGCCTGCGTCTGGAGTGCGATGGCAAGCCCATGGCTGAGCCCAGCCGTCCAGTATTCGAGGCCGATCCGCTTGCCGGACAGGCTGAGTTCCGCAAGCATCCGCGCGGCAAGATCGGCCGCCGTTTCGCTGTCGGAATGGCCGCGGAATTCCGCTGCCGTCACCTGTTTCTCGATCGTCACCTTTTCCATCGAGCGGGTGACCAGAACAGGTTTTCCTTCGAGCGGGACGATCAGCAGATGAGGGGCAAAATATCCCCAGTGATCGAGCCCGGTGAGGTAGAAGACGTTCTCCGGCGAAGCAAAGACCGCCGCGTCGAGCTCGCGCTCGGCCAGCGCCGTGCGCACCCTGACAAGGCGGCCGGCGATTTCGGCTTCGGAAAACGGATTACGGTCCATCAGGCGTCCTCAGCTGGTTGCCGGTTCGTTGCCGGCATGATCTTTCGTCAGTTCCGGCTTCCCGTCCTCATGGCCCGTCGATGACGATGAGTTGGCGCGCCACGTCGCAGAGGCGTTCGCCGCCGCGATCCGTGACGACGAAGGATTCCGAGATGGCGATGCCGAAATCTTCGAGCCAAACGCCGGCCATGAAATGGAAGCACATCCCGGTCTGCATCTCGGTGGTGTCGCCGGGGCGAAGACTTGCGGTGCGTTCGCCCCAATCGGGCGGGTAGGCGAGCCCGACCGGATAGCCGACGCGGCTTTCCTTCTTCAGCCCGTTGTTCCTCAAGACTGCCTGCCAGGCGGCTTCCACCTCTTCGGCGGTGTAGCCGGGGCGCGCCTTCTCGAGGCCGGCGTCGACGCCCTCGACGATCGCCTTGGCAATGTCGAGGATGGCTTGCGGCGGCTTGCCGAAATGTACGGTCCGCGTCAGCGCCGCATGATAGCGCCGCCGCACCCCGGCGATCTCCAGAATGGCGAGGCCGCTGTCAGGCAGCGGTGCGTCGGACCAGGTCAGATGCGGCGTGCTGGTGCCCTCGCCGATGGGCATCAGCGGACAGATCGCCGCATAGTCGCCGCCCGCTCCAGGCACGCCCATGATCTGTGCGTGATAGATTTCCGCAATGACATGGTTCTGGGGCACGCCGGGCCGCATTTTTTCGATGGCGCGGTTCATGGCGTGCGTGCAGATCGCACCGGCCTCGCGGATCAGCACCAGCTCGGCTTCGGATTTGACCAGCCGCGCCCAGTTGACGAGATCGTGGTTGTTGGCGAAGTGCGCGTCAGGCAGCCCGCTGACGAGATGGGCATGGCAGCGCGCGGTGTAATAATGCGCGTCCGTCTCCACGCCGATGCGGGCGTTTCCCCAGCCACGAGACCGGATCAGCAGGGCGAGTTCGTCATAGGGATGTTCGACGGGCTGCTGCACCAGCCGTTCCGAGAACGGCACGATGTTCGTCTCCGGCAGGCCGGTGGTCAGGCGTGCGCTCTTGGCGTCCTGCGCCCTGCCGAACCAGATCGGCCGGTCTTCCGCCAGATGGACGACCACGCATTGCGGAACATAGAACGACCATCCGTCATATCCGGTAAGCCAGCACATGTTGGCGGGATCCTGACAGACGATGAGGTCGAAGCCGGCCTTCTCCATGCGTCTCTTCACGCCAGTCAGACGCTGCGCATACTCCGCTTGCGTGAAAGTCCCGAAACCGCTCGCGCTCGCCACCGAAATCTCGCCTACCGGTACGCTGTTTTGCCCTTTTCACACGGGGCAACTTTCTCAAATTGTGCACAACTAGGCGATAATTTGTCGTTTGACCATGAATTATCACCGAATTCATAGCGGTTTTATATCTTCGCTTGCACAATGTCTAGGGCAGTTGTATACGTCTTACCAAGCGGGTGTCGATCTCGAAGAAGACGCATCCTGGGAACCATTCATCAGTTGTTCAATGGGAGAAAAGCATGCTCAAATCATCGATATCGCGCCGCATGGTCGTCAAAGCCGCCGCCTGCCTCGCGCTTGCCGCCACGTCATTGACGTCGTTGCCCGCTCATGCGGAAACCACCCTCGAACGGGCCAAGAAGGACGGCTACATCCGCGTCGGCTTCGCCAACGAAGCGCCATTCGGTTACGCCACGCCTGACGGCAAGCTGACCGGCGAAGCGCCGGAAGTTGCCAAGGCGGTGCTCGCCAAGATGGGCATCGCGCAGGTTGACGGCGTGCTGACCGAATTCGGTTCGCTCATTCCGGGTCTCAAGGCCGGCCGCTTCGATATCATCGCCGCTGGCATGTTCATCAATCCGAAGCGCTGCGCCGAGATCAACTTCTCCGAGCCGTCCTACGGCATCGGTCAGGCCATGCTGGTGGCAAAAGGCAATCCGAAGGGCGTGAAGGACTTTGCCAGCATCAAGGACAACCCGGATCTCAAGCTCGCCGTGATGGCCGGCGCCGTCGAGGGCGGCTATGCCAAGGACGCAGGCGTCGCCCAAGGGCAGATCGTCGCCTTGCCCGACCAGTCCAGCCTGGTCGCGGCCGTCCAGTCGGGCCGCGCCGATGCTGCTGCGCTGACCGCTCTTTCGATCGCCGACATGGCCAAGAAGGCCGACGGCGTCGAATCGACCAAGCCCTTCGGCGAGGTTGCCGGAAAATCGGTGAAAGGCCATGGCGGCTTCGGCTTCCGCAAGGAAGATACCGATCTGCAGGAGGCGTTCAACGCCGAGCTGAAGACGTTCCTCGGTTCGCCGGAGCATATCGCGCTGGTCGAGCCGCTCGGCTTCGGCAAGGACTACCTCCCGAACAAGACAACTGCGGAGCTTTGCGCGGGCAAATAGGTTCCCAACTGCTGGCGGCGCGAAAGCGCCGCCCCTTTTTTCCTGGGGAATCCGCATGGGAATCCGTACGCTCGTTGCCATGCTGGTCGTCGCGCTTGTCGTGATCGGTGCCTTGGCAACACAGGAATCTTATAAAGTGTTTATGCCGGGACTGCTGCAAGGCGCGGTCCTGACCGTCGAGATCGCCATCCTCGGCAGCCTGCTGGCAATAGTCATGGGCGTGCTGGCGGCGCTGGCAAGGATGTATGGCCCGGCGCCGCTCAGATGGCTGGCCACGGTCTATGTCGAGATCTTCCGCGGCACCTCGGCGCTGGTGCAATTGTTTTGGCTGTTTTTCGTGCTTCCGCAATTCGGTGTCACGCTCAACGCATTTCTGGTTGCCGTTCTGGCGCTCGGCCTGAACGTTGGAGCTTACGGATCGGAAGTCGTGCGCGGCGCGATCCAGTCCGTCGCCCGCGGCCAATGGGAGGCGTGTACCGCATTGAACATGAGCCGCCCCCAGATGTTGCGCCGGATCATCCTGCCGCAGGCTTTCGTCGCCATGATTCCGCCTTGGGGCAACCTGTTCATCGAGCTTTTGAAATCGACAGCGCTGGTCTCGCTGATCACGCTCTCGGACCTCGCCTTCAAGGCGCAGCAAATGAATCAGAACACGTTTAAGACCATTCCGATCTTCACCCTCGTCCTTCTGATGTACTTGGCAATGTCGCTGGTTGTGACCATCGGCATGCGGCTTCTCGAAAGGCGGGCTTCGCTCGGACTGGCGCGGGAGAAGGCAGCATGATCTGGGACTGGGCATTTGCTTTTGAAATCCTGCCGGTGCTCGCCCACGCTGCCATCGTCTCCATCGAGGCGACGCTGATCGGCTTTGCGCTTGCCGCCTCGCTTGGCCTGGTGCTGGCGGTCGTGCGCATCGCCGTGCCGTGGACCGGCTGGACGATTTCGGTGCTGGTCGAACTGATCCGTTCGACCCCGCTGCTGATCCAGATATTCTTTCTCTATTTCGTCTTTCCGAAATTCGGCGTCGTGCTCGACGCCTTCACCGCCGGGGTGCTTGCCATCGGCATCCACTACGCTGCCTATTGTTCCGAGGTCTATCGCGCCGGTTTCGACAACATCCATCGCGGCCAGTGGGAAGCCTCGGTCGCGCTCAATCTGTCGGCTTGGACGACGTTCCGCGACATCATCATTCCGCAGGCGATTCCGCCGATCGTTCCGGCACTCGGCAACTATCTGGTTGCCTTGTTCAAGGAGACGCCATTGCTTTCCGCAATCGCCGTACTGGAGCTGATGCAGACGGCCAAGATCATCGGCTCCGAAACATTCCGCTACACTGAGCCGATGACGCTGGTCGGCCTGTTCTTCCTTGCCATGAGCCTGGTTTCTGCCGCGCTCATTCGCTCCCTCGAAGGCCTGCTCAACCGGAGGACCATGCGATGATGGAACAACCGATGGTCCGCTTCGACAATGTTTCGAAACGCTACGGCGCGCTGACCGTTCTCGACGGGCTCAATCTGGAAATAGCACGCGGCGAAAAGGTCTCGATCATCGGCCCGTCAGGTTCCGGCAAGACCACGGTGCTGCGCATGCTGATGACGCTGGAGACGATCAATGACGGTGTCATCTGGGTCGAAGGCGAGCCGCTCACCCACATGGAGAGGAACGGCAAGCTTGTTCCCGCCGACCTCGCGCACATCCGCAAGATCCGCGCCAAGATCGGCATGGTGTTCCAATCGTTCAACCTGTTCCCGCACATGACGGCGATGCAGAACTGCATAGAGGCCCCGATAACCGTGCTCGGCATGAAGCGGGCCGATGCCGAGGCGCGTGCGGCCGAGTTGCTCGACATGGTCGGTTTGTCGGAGAAGAAGGACCACTATCCCTCGCAGCTTTCCGGCGGCCAGCAGCAGCGCGTCGCCATCGCCCGCGCTTGCGCCATGCGGCCCAAGATCATGCTGTTCGACGAGGTGACATCGGCACTCGACCCCGAACTCGTCGGCGAAGTGCTTGAAGTCATCCGAAAACTCGGTAGGGAACATGACCTCACCATGCTGATGGTCACCCACCAGATGGGATTTGCCAAGGAATTCTCCGATCGCGTCTGCTTTTTCCATGCCGGCAAGATCTGCGAGCAGGGGCCGCCAAGCGAGTTGTTCGGCGCCCCCAAGAACGAGCGGACGCGGCAGTTCCTGCACGCTGTCCTGGAGGCCAGATGACGCTTGAGACAGATGCCACGCCCATAGCCGTGACCGCCGCGCCGCCGCGCCCGCTCTCGGCGCGGGAGCGGTTCGAGCGTATCTACCGGATACTGCGCGACCGTATCTGCCTGCTCGACTACGCGCCGGGCAGCCATCTCTCCGAGGAAGAACTTGCCCAGGAATTCCAGATCAGCCGCACGCCGGTTCGGCGTGTCCTGGCGCGCCTCGAATCCGAGGGTCTGGTTCAATCCGTCCATGGTGTCGGCACGATCGTCACCGACGTCGACATCGAGGAATTGCAGCAGGTCTATCACTTGCGTCTGGAACTGGCGCTCCTCGTCGGCAAGCTTTCGCCGATCCCGCGCACGGCGGACGATCTTGACCGGATAAGGGCACTCATTGCGCGCTGCGATTCCGATGTGCTCAATCCCGACCAGCGCGCTTTCCTGCGCCTCAACATGGATTTTTTCTATGAGCTCACCGCGATGACCGGCAACCAGCCGCTGCGCGAGATCAGCGAGCGCCTGTATTTTCAAGTCGCGCGCGTCGTCCTGAAGATGATGCCGCAGTTGGGCCTTGTCGAGGAATTCACTGCGTTCCGCCGCGAAATGGAAGAGGTCCTTGCCGCCGCCGAGATCGGCGATTGGGAGTCCATCGGGCACATAAGGCGAGCTCATATCTCGATGAGTTTTCGCCGCATGATGCGTCATGCAGGCGAGGCCAACATCGCCACGTAGGGCTACGCGAGGTCGCGCGCCGGTTACCGTTTGATCCGGCGAACGCCGGATCACGACCGGCGGGCAGCGCTTCGTCGGCTGGCAACCAGCTTCAGCCAAGGCGCCAAATGGAAGGCGCTCATCAGCAAGTACATCATGACCATTCCGCTCAGCGGCGACGCATCTTGCGCCGCCGAGCAGATCATGTCCGCATCACCGGTAACGGCCGTCTGCAGCGCCATGATTGCGAAGGTTGGTGCGGCCCCCAGGGATAACCAGTCGGCCGCGCCGCGGACGGCGACATTTTCGTTTGGGAAACCGGGAGATCCGCTGCCTGCGGGCGGCATCTTCGGCGTGTCGTTGGAGTGCAGTGTCATCGAACGTCAGCCTTGGCCGTACTCGTCGTGACGGCGCCACCAGACGCCCGTCTCGTTACGCCCTCGGGGCGCGCGGTCAAGCCACTGATACATGCCCCAGAGGCCGTCCAATCCGCGCGCATAGGTGGAATAGGCGTGGTAGACGACGCCGTCCTCGAGCACGAACGTGCTCATGCCTGGCCTCTCGCGCGTATACGTGGCCATGTCTGTTCCGCTCATCTCAGCGAACGTCGTGGAGCCGTCAGCAGTCGTACGCGAGGGTATCTCGGCGAGAGGCGCCTCGCGCACATAGTTGTATTCGATACCTTCCTCGCGCTGCTGCTCCTCGGTGAATGAAACGTCGAAGTCGAAATTGAAGTCGCCGCCGTGTGAGGAGGCCCAGGGGAACGTCCATCCCATCCGCCGCTTGTACGCATGCAGCTTCGCGAGCGGTGCCCGCGATACCGCCGAAAGCGTGACGTCGTGGTTGGCCAGGTGGACGACGAAGCCGTCGAACCCGTCCGCGATCGCTGAGCAGGCCGGACAGCCCGCCGTGTAATCGGGCCCGAACATGAAGTGGTAGACGAGGAGCTGCGAGCGTCCGCTGAAAAGGTCTGCCAGAGATGCGCTGCCTTCGTCGGTCTCGAATCGGTAATCCTTGTCGATCCGAACCCAAGGCAATTCCTGCCGCCGCCGCGCCACCTCGTCGCTTTGTCGCGTGAGCTCCTTCTCCGCCTTGAGCAGATCAAGCCGCGCCGCCAGCCACTCCTCACGTGTTCCGGATCTGTGTGTCGGCATCGTTCGTCTCCTTCCTCGATGTTCGCACCGTTTTCGATACGGCGCGTTTCGATACAGCGCGCTGGCTGTTGGTCCTGAGATAGATTAGGACCGGACATCGAATGATGAGAGTTACAAATGTGACGGGATTCCGATGGACTCGCTGATCACCGCTGCGGCGCGCGCCCTTGCGACGGGTGACCCTCTCGGCGCTTTGAAGCGGGTCGCCCTGCGTGACGATGCGCCTGCGCTTGCGCTGCGCGGCATCGCGATGGCGCAGCTCGGCGATCTCGTTCGAGCAAAGGCTCTCCTCAAAAGTGCTGCGCGCGCCTTCGGTCCGAAAGAAGCCGTGGCACGCGCGAGGTGCGTCGTCGCCGAAGCCGAGATCGCGCTCGTCTCGCGCGACCTTGGCTGGCCGGCAAAGGCACTCGACGCCGCGCGGTCGACGCTTGAAAAGCACGGCGACCACGTCAATGCCGCGCATGCGCGCAACCTCGAGGCTCGGCGCCTGCTCCTGATCGGACGCCTCGATGAGGCCGAGAGCAGGCTCGTCGGGTTCGATCCCGCGACGCTCCCACCCGCGTCGAGGGCCGCCCACGAGCTGGTGATTGCGGGGATCGCGATTCGCCGCCTCCGGACCAAGGCGGCGCGCGCTGCGCTCGCGCGGGCAGAGCACGCCGCGCGCCAGGCGGACATTCCGGCGCTGACGGCCGAGGTCGAAAGCGCATCCCTCGTGATGAACACGCCCGCGGCGCGCCTGATCGCGCGTGGCGAGGAGCGCCCGCTCCTGCTTGAGGAGGTCGAAGCGCTGCTGGCGTCGGCGGCGCTCGTCATCGACGCCTGCCGCAATGTCGTGCGGGACGCCGGCATGATCGTCTCGCTCGCGACGCGCCCGGTCTTGTTCGCGCTTGCCCGCTCGCTGGGCGAAGCCTGGCCCGCAGATGTGCCGCGGAGCACGCTCGTCGCCCGCGCGTTCGGCGGCAAGCACGCCGATGAATCGCATCGCGCCCGGTTGCGGGTCGAAGTCGGGCGGCTTCGCGTGGAGCTGCGGTCACTGACGGATGTGAGCGCGACCAAGCGCGGCTTTGCGCTTAAGCCGCGCCGCCCACGCGATGTGGTGGTTCTGGCGCCGCCCGTCGACGAGCAGCATGCGGCGGTGCTCGCTTTCCTCGCCGACGGCGAGTCGTGGTCGAGCTCGGCGCTCGCAATTGCGCTCGGAGCCAGCTCGCGCACTGTGCAGCGCTCGCTCGAGCAGCTTGCGGCAGCAGGCAAGGTGCAGTCGTTCGGTCGCGGGCGAGCGCGCCGTTGGATGACACCGCCCGTGCCGGGATTCCCGACAATCTTGTTACTCCCCGGCTCGCTGTCGGGTTACTAGTGTCGGGACAATTTCAACAGATCTGAGCCTGGAGGAGAAGCATGAAACGATCTGCAGCCGAAGTCCTCCGCGAATATGGACCCTTTCCGGGTGTCGATCAGGTGGCTGGGGTTACGTTCGATGGTCAGCACGTCTGGTTTGCGTCCGGAGACAGGCTGAACGCCTTGGATCCTGCGAGCGGGAAGGTGGTGCGCGCGATCGACGTCGCCGCCCACGCAGGAACAGCCTTCGACGGTCAGCACCTGTTTCAGATCGCCGAAGATCGCATCCAGAAGATCGATCCCAACACCGGCCGCGTGCTCGCCACGATTCCGGCGCCAGGTGGTGGCGGCGACTCCGGGCTCGCCTGGGCCGAAGGAACACTTTGGGTGGGGCAGAATCGCGGTCGCAAGATCCATCAGATCGATCCCCAGACAGGGGCAGTTCTTCGCACAATCGATTCCAACCGTATCGTCACAGGGGTCACCTGGATCGACGGCGAACTCTGGCACGGCACCTGGGAAGGTGACGAGAGCGATGTCAGGCGGATAGATCCTGAAACGGGAAAGGTCCTGGAGAAGCTCGAGATGCCGCCTGGACAAGGCGTCTCGGGGCTCGAGTCCGATGGTGGCGATCAGTTCTTCTGCGGCGGTGGAAACAGCGGCAAGGTGAGAGCCGTCCGCCGGCCCAGGCGAGCTCCGAGGAGCGTTTCATGAAGCTGAGCCCACCGTTGCAACAGTTCGACGATGAAGCTGAGAGCGTCCCGCGGCAGGGAAAATCATGATCAGAAAGCAGCATCCGCTGAAAGGACCGAACAGGTTCAAGCTCGGCGTCTTCTCGATGAACGCCGATGGCGGCCTAGCAATGACCACCGTTCCCGAGCGCTGGCGCGCCCGCTGGGAAGACAACCTCAATGCTGCCTGCATCGCCGATCGCGCCGGCCTGGAGTTTCTGCTGCCGATCGCGCGCTGGCGCGGCTTCGGCGGTTTGACGCATGTGCGGGAGTGGTCGTTCGAGACTTTCACCTGGGCGGCGGGTCTCGCCGTCGCTACGGAGGACATCGGTCTGTTCATGACCGTGCATGTGCCGCTGGTTCATCCGCTGCAGGCTGCAAAAGCGCTGGCGACGGTCGACCACATCTCCAACGGGCGTGCCGGCCTGAACATTGTCTGCGGCTGGAACCCGGACGAGTTCGCCATGTTCGGGCAGACGGTCGGCGACCGGACCTACGATCAGGCCGAGGAATGGATCGACATCATCGAGCGTGCCTACCAGTCCAGGGAGCCGTTCGACTTCGGCGGCGAGTTCTATGATCTGAAAGGGGTCGTCAGCCGCCCGGCAAGCCTGCAGGCGCCACGCCCTGTAACCATGAACGCCGCCTTCGGCGCGCCGGGGCGCAACTATGCGGCGCGCCACTGCGACTATTTGTTTTCGACTTTTTCCGAAATTGCCGATGGCCGCGCGCATGTTGTCGACATCACCAATCGGGCGGCGGAGGTCGGACGCGAAGTCGGCGTCTATACGGTCTGCCACGTCGTCTGCCGGGAGACCCAGCAGGAAGCCGAGGACTATTACCGGCACTACGCGCTTGGATGCGCGGACGAGGGCGCGGTCGACGAACATATGCGCAAGAAGAAGGAATTCGCGAACTCGCATGACGCGAAGGCCTTCACCGAATATCGGCAAAGGTTCGCCGGCGGTGCTGGAACGTTTCCGCTTATCGGCACGCCGGAAAAGATCGTAGACGATCTCACCCAAATCATGGACCAGGGTTATTCCGGCGCCGCCCTCACATTCGTCAACTACACCTACGAATTGCCCTTCTTCTGCGACCGCGTGCTGCCGCTGATGCGCCAGGCCGGGCTTCGCGTAAATTGATGCCAGCGGCCGCCATTCAAATCCGCGCGCCTTCCAGCAGACGACGCGAGGCGGCCTCGGTCGCCAGCCTCGCGTCGGAGTATGCGACGGTCCACTCAGCACCGAGCCCCTTCGCTGCTTGCGCCAACGCAGCGACTCCGGTCAACCGTCTACGGAGTACGCATTGAAGAGTTTTGGCCACGTGCAAGGTGGCGGATGACCGGCTCAGCCCTGGTTGGGCTTGTCGCGACGCTCGACAATGTAGATGTGGTCGGCCGCCAGGACCACTTCGCCATGCTGGTTGATCACTTCGCAGCGCTCGATGACCCGGCCCGAATCTGGCCGCTTCGGGTCGTCCTCCTTGACCGAGATGGTGGTGCGGGTCTTGATCGTGTCGCCGATGAACACCGGCTTGATGAAGCGCAACCTGTCGTAGCCATAGGAGAAGGCGACTGGATTGACGACGCTTGCCGTCAGTCCGACGCCGACCGAAAAGACCAGCGTGCCATGCGCGATGCGCTGGCCGAACGGCGTCGTCTTCATGAATTCGGCGTCCATGTGATGGGGAAAAAAATCGCCGGTATGGCCGGCATGAACGACGAAGTCGGTCTCGGTGATGGTGCGCCCGCTGGTCATGCGCGACGAACCGATCTGGTAGTCTTCGAAATAGACAGTCTGCTCCATGTCAGGGCCTCGCCGCGATCGATGTTGCCGGCGCCGCGCTCGATTGGTAGGCGGCTTCGACCAGCGCCATCGTGTTCCAGGCGTCCTCGACGGAACTGACGAGCTCGGTTTCCTCGCCTGATGCGTAGCGCTGGACATTGGCCATGCGGCCCACGAAGGCGTCGGGAAACCATTCGCCGACGAGCGGCACCGTAACCCAGTCCGAGCCGCCCTTCGGATAGATTTCAAGAATATCAGGCTCGCCGCGCGGATAGTCGAGATTGAGCCCGAGTTTGAGATAGGCGGCGCCCTCGGTGCCGCAGACGCGGAACTCGCAAGCCTGGTATTTTCGGCCAAATTTATGATCGTGATTGATCGACAACGCGCAGCGCACTGTGTCGCCATAGTCGAGGATCGCGCTGGTGCGCGTTTGCGCAACCTTGTGGCCGGGATGGCCGAGCGTCTTGGCGTGAACGCCCCTGGGATCGCCGAGCAATTGCCGGATCAGGTCGAGATAATGGATCGAATGCATCGCGATCTCGACGCGCGGCGCCTTCAACAGGAACTCCCACAGTTGCCAAGGTGTGGCAAGCGCCAGCCATGCGTCGAAATCGACCACTTCGCCGAGCCAGCCTCTAGCGATCGCATCCTTCAGCGCCAGCATCATCGGCGCGAAGCGGAGCTGGAAGTTCACCGCCGCCTTCAGTTTTTTGGAGCGGCAGATTTCGAGGATTTCGGTGGCCTCGGTAAGGTCGCTGCCCATCGGCTTCTGGATCAGCGCTACGGCGCCGTCAGGCAGCGCCCTGAGCACGCCCGCATGATGAGCCGGCGGCGTCGCCAGATCGAAGACGACGTCCTTGGTCGCCACGGCTTCCTCGACCGACCGACAAGCCGTGACGCCCCATTTTGCCGCGAGTTTTTCTGCCTTGGCGTGGTCGGGATCGAAAAGCCCGGCGACTGGGAAACCGGCCTTTCCATAGGCGGGGAAATGCGCGTCGCCGACGATCGACCCGGCGCCGAAAATCACGATCGGCCTCGGCTTCGATGGCTTCGCCCAGGACTGGGAGAGCGACGTGGGATCGAAAACGCCATCAGTCATGATGGAAGACTTCGTCCATCGATGCCCACCACTCGCCTTCCCCGCGGGTCGGCAGCGGCTCCTGGCAAGGCATGCACAGCGCCCACCATTCCTGCGTCTTGGGATCGGCGGCCATCTTCGCCATGTCGGCGGCATAGTCGGTGCCATGATATTCGAAATAACTGAACAGCAGGTGCTCCGGCTCTTTGAGGTAGATCGAATAGTTCTTGATGTTGCAGGCGGAAATCATGGCCAGCACGTCAGGCCAGACGGCAGCGTGAAGCCGTACATACTCGGCGACCTTTTCCGGCTTGAGGCCGAGCACCATTCCCATCCGCTGCATGTCCGGCTCCCTATTTTGTTATGTCGGTGGTGAATTCCGCAATGCTCTTCGCCTTGACGGCATCCCAATCCCAGTCGATGCCGATGCCGGGCTCGTCCGGTGCCAGTGCTTGGCCGTCCTCGATGCGCATCTTCTTGCCGGTTAGTTCATCGAGCTGGGGAATATACTCGACATATCGGCCGTTCTGAATGGCGCAGGTCAGGCTGACATGCAGTTCCATCAGGAAATGCGGGCAGACCGGGATGTCGAACGCCTCGGCCGCATGCGCGACCTTCAGCCACGGCGTGATGCCGCCGATGCGGCCGACATCGACTTGAACGATCGAGCAGCCGCCTTTTTGCATATATTCGCGGAAATGCCGGATCGAGTAGAGTGACTCGCCAATGGCGATCGGCGTCGACGTCGCATTCGACAGCCGCACATGTCCGTCGATGTCGTCCGCCGGCAGCGGCTCCTCGATCCAGGCGAGGTCGAGATCGCGCAGTCGCTCTGTCCGGCGGATCGCCTCGCCGACTGAAAAGCCCTGGTTGCAGTCGGTCATGATCTCGTAGGATGAGCCGACCGCCTGGCGCACCGTGGTCAGCCGGGCAAGATCCTCGGAGCCGTGCGGCTTGCCGATCTTGACCTTCGAACCGCGAAAACCCTTGGCCTTGGCGGCCAGCGCGTCCTCAACCAACGCTTCGGTCTCGATATGCAGCCAGCCGCCTTCGGTCGTGTAGAGCGGGCAGCGGTCCTTGGCGCCGCCGGCCAGCTTCCACAGCGGCAGGCCCTGCTTCTTCGCCCGCAGATCCCAAAGCGCCGTATCGATGGCCGCGAGCGCGATTGCCGTGATGGCGCCGATCGTCGTGGCATGGGTGGCGAATTCGAGTTCGTGCCAGATCGCCTCGATCATGTCGGCGTCGCGGCCGATCAGCCGCGGCGCAAGGTGATCGGCCAGCAGCCGCATCACCGAGGAGCCGCCGCTGCCGATCGTGTAGCTGTAGCCGGTGCCGACTGCGCCGTCGGCGTCGGTGACGGTGACGATCGGCGTTTCCTGGCTGACAAAACTCTGGATCGCATCAGTGCGCTTGACCTTCGGTACCAGGTCGACCATCCGCAGTTCGGCCTTTTCGATCTTTGCCATGACGTTAACCTCGCAATGTCTTGCCGCTATCGGCAGAAAACAGATGGGCCTGCGACAGGTCCAGGCTCATTTTCACCCGGTCGCCCGCCCTCAGCGGTTTCGGATTGACCATGCGCGATACCCAGTCGCTGTCGTTGAATTCGGCGAACACCAGCGTCTCGTTGCCGAGCGGTTCGGTGGCAGTCACCGGCAATTCCAGCTGGTGACGCTATCGAACTTGCCTGACAGATCGGCAGCAGAAAAAGCGCCTGCGTCAAGTGCGAGCAGCGCCTCGCCGGCAAATAAGCCGTAGCAGCCTGACCAGTTGATTCCTCCCAAACGCCTGCGTCAGCGTCTCGTATCGCTCCGATTTGCAGTGCTTTATTCATATACAAACAAAACATTTATACATCCGTCAAGTTGAAAGCTCTTTCAGGATGCAGATCATTGTGCGTATATGAAAACCGAAATTCACTGGGAAGCGACTATGGCGGAGGACGACGACGACCGCTATCGCGCTCCGGCGCTGGACAAGGGACTCGACATTCTCGAACTGCTGGCCGGCGTCGACGGCGGACTGACACAGGCGGAAATCGCCAAGAAGCTCGACCGCAGCCCCAACGAGTTCTATCGCATGCTGGACCGGCTGGTGCGGCGCGGCTATGTCACGCGGCCCGACGGCGACCGTTATTCGCTGACGCTCAAGCTGTTCGGCTTGGCGCAGCTGCACGCGCCGGTGCGCCGGCTGGTTTCCTATGCGACGCCGCTGATGCGTGAACTTGCCGAAACATCGCAGCAGGCAAACCAGCTTGTCGTCTTCGACCGCGGTTCCGCAGTGGTGATCGCACAGCAGGAAGCGCCGGACTACTGGGGCATTTCGATTCGCGTCGGCTCGCATATCAGCCTGTTCGACACGGGATCCGGACATGTGCTGCTGGCGTTCCGCTCGCCGGAAGAGCGGCAGATGATGATCTCCGAGCATCTGCGCAGCACCGATAAGCCGCCTCAATCGCCGGAATTCTTTGCCCGCCTCGACCAGATCCGGGAACGCGGCTACGAAATGATGGCGTCCATGCAGACCGCCGGCGTATTCAACCTGTCAACCCCTGTTCTCGGTTCGGACGGCAAGGCAGTCGCAGCACTGTCGATCCCCTACATAACCCTGGTCAACGCACCCAAGGCGCCCGATATCACCAGGACGATAGAGCTGTTGCTGGCGGCGACCGAAAAGCTGTCGCAACTGGCGGGATCAACGGTCAAGCAGGCGAAGTAAATTCTTATTTGAATGAAAAATTTCTCCGTGAGATGATCTTGAAGTCGCCAAGGAGGAGTGCGCCCCATGATCATCGATACCCATCTGCACCTGATCGACCAGTCGGCGCTGCGATATCCCTGGCTCTCGGGCGTGCCGGCGCTCAACCGCGATTTTTCCCATGACGAATATGCGGTCCAGGCCCGGCAGGCCGGCATCGAGGGCGCATTGCATATGGAAGTCGATGTCGATCCCGCCGATATCGAGGCTGAGACCAGCCATGTGAAAGCGCTGTCACAACAGAGGGATAGTTTGCTGCGCGGGGCAATCGCCTCCTGCCGGCCGGAAGAGCAGGGCTTTGCTGCTTATCTGGAGGCGCAGGGCGCCGATCCATTCGTCAAGGGTTTTCGCCGTGTGCTCCACGTCATGCCGGACGAACTCTCGGAAGGCGCGCTGTTTCGCGAAAACATCAAGCGGCTTGCCGACACGCAATTGACCTTCGATCTCGTCGTCCTGCCGCACCAAATTCCGAAGGCGATTGCTCTTGCTGACCTCGCGCCGAATGTTCAATTCGTGCTCGACCATTGCGGCGTGCCCGACATCAAGGGCAGCAGTGAGCATCCCTGGCGCGAGCATATGACGGAAATTGCGCGGCGCCCGAACGTCGTCGGCAAAATTTCCGGTGTGGTCGCCTATGCGGAGGCTGGATCGTGGACTGTCGAAACGCTGCGTTCCTATGTGGAGCACACCATCGAATGCTTCGGCTGGGACCGCGTCGTGTGGGGCAGCGACTGGCCGGTCTGCACGCTTGGCGGCGGGCTAGCGACCTGGGTGGCAGCAACGCACGCGCTGCTTGCCGATGCCAGCGTCGACGAGCGGGAAAAGCTGCTTTCCGCCAATGCGAAGCGGCTTTGGCGTTTGTAGAGGAGTTAGCGAACTCTGCCTCAGATCGTCTCCGCCACGTGCCGCTCGCGGCCGTAGTGCGAAACCAGCAACACGATGACGAGGCGAAGTGCCGCCTGCACGATCGATGGCCGGAAGCCGAGGCCGATCAGCAGCGTGAGTTGCCGCGGATCAGGCTGTTCATGTTCTCCTCCATTTAAGCTGTTTCAGGCTCCTCCACCGGCACCGCCGGACACCCGTGCCGGGAAACTCTCCAGAAACAGGCGATTGAGATCGGCAACGACGCGGCCGGCATCGTGCTTTTCGGTCAGGCCACGATTGATGCGATCGGACGCCGCCTGCTGGAATGTCATGTAGCCATCATGCCGCGGCCTGACCCAGGCACCCTCGAGGGTGGCGCGGGTGTCCATGTAGAAATTGCCGGCGGCTGCATTGACGCCTGCATCTTCCCAGGCTGCGGCATGGCCGGGCTGGCCGCCGGCCGACGCATAGGGGCCGCGCTGCACCTCGCCGCTGGCGATCCAATAGGCAAAGTCGATGGCCGCCTGCTCGGCCTTCGAAAAGGCCGACACGGCAATGCCGGTTCCCCCGAGCGCCGAGCCGACCGGACCGGCATTGCCCGCAGCCGGAATGTCCGCAAAGGCAAGGCGGTTGGTCCGGAATCCGGCAATGGCATAGGAGACATAGCCATAGATCAGCGGCGCACAGGCGATCCGCGATCCCGATCCGGCCATTTGCTCCAGAACCGCGATCGGGTCCATGCCAAGGCAGGCCGGGTCGACGTGAGCCGCGATCTCGCGCATCATCTCGAAAACCTGCTTGCCGGTTGCAGGGTCCACATGGTCGCCAAGGCCTTCACCGGCGGGCCGGCTGAGATTGCCGGCAAGCGTGTAGAACACCATCAGCGAATGCGGCGGCCTGAGCGGCAACAACACGCGGCCCTGCCGCGCCAGATCGAGCGCATCGGCCCAGCTCGCCGGCGCAGCCGAAAGCATGTCGGGCCGCCACGCCTGCACCTGGCTGGCCGCGTCGATCGGAAACGCCCACTGCCGGCCCTGCCAGTTGTAGCTGGGATAGGACCGGCCGACGCTGCCCGCCGCAAGTGCTGCAGGTTCGGCTTCCCGGCCGGCGACATCGAGCGGCGTCAGGCAGTTCTCGGCGGTGATCTGGCCGACATGCGGATGGTCGATGACGATCAGATCATAGGTACGGGCCAGTTCCTCGACCGGGAAGGATTCGAAATCCTGCAGCGATCGCTTGTCCCATTCGATAGTGACGCCGGTCCGTTCCTTCCACAGCGCCGAACAGGCGACCATCGGGTCATGGCCGCGCGGATGGCTCCAGGTCATGCCTTTGAGCGTGACGTCGCTCACAGCCCGAACTCCGCGCGGATTTTTGCGCTGTGCTCGCCGATGCGTGGCGCGGCCCGCTCGACCTTGGCGCGGATGCCGTCGACCCTGAGCGGCGAGCGCGTGGTGAGGATCGAGACGTCATCCTCGCGCGTCACCGTCTGCAGCATGTCGAGAACCTGGAAGCCTTCGCTGGCCATCATTTCCGGCCAGGTCAAAACCTTGGCGCACCAGATGTCGGCAGGCTCGAGGATGGCAAGCCACTTGTCGACCGTTTTCGTCGCGATCTTTTGCGCGATGATCGCCTTGATCTCGTCGCGGGCAGTGAACCAGGTCGACGGCTGATCGCGGTAGGGCGCGAGTTCCTCGAGCCCGAGGAGATCGGCGAGTTTCGAGATCGGCGTCATGGCGATCGCCAGATAGCCGTCCTTGGCCGGATAGACGCCGTAGGGCGCCGACAGATAGGCGTGCGCGCTGCGGAAGCTCGACCGCCGCGGCAGCCGGCGCCCATCATTGAGATGCGTGGTCAGCACCTCGAACTGGAAGTCGACCAGCGCTTCGAGCAGGCTGGTCTCGACATGGCTGCCCTTGCCGGTCACGCCGCGCCGCACCAGTGCGGCGAGGATGCCTTGCGCGGCGGCCGAACCCGCCAGCATGTCGGCGATCGCCAGGCCGAAGGGCACCGGACCCTGGTCCTCGTCGCCGTTCAGCCACATCACGCCGGAACGGGCTTGCGCCAGCAGATCCTGCCCCGGCCGCTTGACCCAGGGGCCTTCCTCACCATAGCCGCTGATCGAGGCATAGACCAGGCGCGGATTGATCTTGCGCACCGCCTCGTAATCGAGACCCAAGCGCTCGATGACGCCGGGCCGAAAATTCTGGATCAGCACGTCGGCCTTGGCCAGCAGGCCGCGCAGCGCCGCAAGGTCGGCCGCGTCCTTGAGGTCGATGGCAAGACTTTCCTTGGCCCGGTTGATGGCATGGAAGATGGTGGAATCGCCGCCGATCTCGGTGTCGCTGAGATAAAGCCGGCGCGACAGGTCACCGCCATCCGGCCGCTCGATCTTGATGACGCGGGCGCCGAGGTCGAGCAGCCGCAGCGAGCAGTAGGGTCCGGACAGGAACTGGCTCATGTCGACGACGACGAGCCCGGTCAGCGGCAATTCGGCAATGGCGGCCATTGCCTATTTCTCCGTCTTGCCGGCGAAATCGGCCGGCTTGCGGTACTTCACCGTCTGCAGGTGCTCGCAATAAAGCACGAGCTCTCCTTCGCGATCGCCAGTGCCGACGAACCGTGGAACAGGAATTGCATGATCTATCCTCGCGTCATCTTCTTTTGTGAATAGATTTTTCACATATGGGATTGCCTTGCAAGCGTGAACAGGCGAAATTTCGCGCGAACCCATGCCGGAACGGGCACCGATACAACTCGTCAGGAACGCCCCCATGCTCACAGCGTCGCCGAGACGGTTGCCGGCGGCGTGGCAATTGTCGCCGATCTCGGCATCGATCGGCTGGTATCCTACCGCATCGGGCCTGACGGCAGCCTGACCAGACTGGCCGAGTCGGCGCTTGCGCCCGGCGCCGGCCCGCGCCATGTGGCGCTACATCCGGGCGGGCGCTTCGTGTTCGTCATGAACGAACTGGATTCCACAGTCGTCTCGCTTGCGCTGGACGAAGCGTCAGGCAGGCTCACCGTGATCGACAGTAAGCCGACCGTGCCGGCAAAGGCGCGCGACGGCAATCATTGCGCCGACATTCAGATCTCGCCCGACGGCCGCTTCCTCTACGGTTCCAACCGCGGCCATGACAGTATCTCCGTGTTTTCTATCGATCAGCAGACAGGCACGCTCGCGCTCGTCGTCTACGCGTCGTGCGGGGGCGCCACGCCGCGCAATCTGGCGCTGACGCCCTCGGGCCGCCACCTCTTCTCTGCCAACCAGAATACCGATCGCATCTCGATTTTTGCACGCGACGCGGCCACGGGGCGGCTGGCCGATACCGGCCGATCTATCGATGTCGGCACGCCGATGTGCGTGAAGATCGTGCGTTGAAAACCACGCTGTCCCTCCAGCAGCGAAGAGGGGCATGCACGGTCCTGTGATTTCGGCTGAGCCATCAGCGTGATAGCTTCCAGTTGTTCTGCTCCGGAGTTGTCATGCGTACCAAGCTGCTAGAAATCACCCTCGCTATGCTGCTGCTGGTTGGCGGCCTTCCAGCCGGCCATGCGGAAGTGGCCGAGCGGCCGTCGCCTTCGGGTGGCGTTCTGTCGCTGCTTCCGCCGCCCCAGGTATCCGATCATTCGATCGTGATCGCGGGACGTACGCTCAACTATCAGGCAAAAGCCGGCACACTGTCATTGCTATCGGGCAAGGGCGACGTCACCGCGGAAATCTTTCATGTCGCCTACACGCTACGTCCCGAGCCAAGCCGGGAACCTGATCCCCAGCGCCCGATCACTTTCGTGTTCAACGGTGGTCCCGGAGCAGCTTCCGCCTATCTGCATCTCGGCGCGCTCGGTCCACGCGTGATGGCGACGGCGGCTAATGGAAGTTTTCTGCCATCGCCGCAGAGGCTTTTGGACAACCCGAACACATGGCTCGATATGACCGACCTGGTCTTTGTCGACCCCGTCGGAACGGGTTACAGCCGCGAAGCACCCGGAACCGAGGCACGCAGCTTCTGGGGCGTCAACCAGGACGCCGCCTCGATGGGAGCCTTCATCCGGCTCTATCTGGCACAGGCGGGCCGCACGGCGTCGCCGGTGTTTCTTGCCGGCGAAAGCTATGGTGGGTTTCGGGCGGCACTGCTTGCCAAGATGCTTCAGGATGATATCGGCATCAGTCCTCGCGGCATCGTGCTCATCTCGCCGGCGCTCGAATTCACACTCGTGCGGCCCGACGAGTTCCAGCCGCTCCACTGGGCGCTTGAACTGCCGTCGCTGGCAGCGGTGCGCCTGCGCAGCGAAGGCGTCACCGGTTCCGAGCTGCAGGAGCGGTTGGCCGATGTCGAACGCTATGCTCTTGGCGACTATCTCGTCGCGCTTGCCAGCGGGCTCGAACAGGGTGGGCGCCTGGCGAGCCCGCGCGTTGCCGAAATCACCGGCCTGCCGCTCGAACTCGTCAAACGAAACTTTGCACGCATTCCCACCGCGCTCTTCGCCAAGGAGTTTGCGCGGGCAAGGGGCAATGTTCTCAGCGCCTATGACGGCACGATCGAAACGGCAGATGTTGCTCCGGAAAGTCCAAGGGCCAGCGGTCCTGATCCGGTGCTCGACCGAAGCGTGCCGGCGCTCACTTCCGCCTTTGTCAGCTATGTGCGTGAGGAATTGAAATTCCGCACCGATCTAAGCTATCGGCTTCTCAACCGTGAAGTCAGCGGCAATTGGGATTACGGGACGGGCCCGACGCGTCAGGGTTATGTCGGCGTGATGGATGACCTTCAGCAGGCGCGCGCGTTGAACCCCGGCCTCGGCGTTCTGATCGTCAATGGCTACACCGACCTGGTGACACCCTATCTGGCCTCGCACTATCTCGTCGGCCAGGTTCCTTCGCTTCCTGGCGCAAAGCCCATCCGCGTCGACCTGCTCGAAGGCGGCCACATGATGTATTTCAGGCCAGACAGCCGGCGCGCGCTGAGGGAGGCCGCGACGGAGCTTTACCAAACGCCGAAATAAAATAGTTGAAGCCGGCTACAAATGATCTGGATGAGATCGTAGGCCTCTTCGCATGAGCGGCGATAGCGCAACACGAACCGGAGAGGCGAGCAAGTCGATGACATCTCAGAACGCAGAACTGACCTGGCTCAACCCGCCACCGCATCACGCTTTCGGCGACAGCTCCGTGCATGTGCGGACCGGCAAGGAAACCGATTTCTGGCGCGAGACGTTTTATGGCTTCTGGCGCGACACTGGCCACCTCCTTTACCAGCAGGTCGAGGGCGACTTCAGCGCCGAGGTCACCGTCAAGGGGGACTACAAGGTGCTCTATGATCAGGCTGGTTTGATGGTTCGGCTGTGCGAGACGCACTGGGTCAAGGCCGGCATCGAGTTCACCGACGGGCTGGCATATTTTTCCGTCGTCGTCACCAATGACGCTTCCGACTGGTCGTTGGTCAGCATCCCGGCTGGTCCGGACGGCGTCAGGATCCGGCTGACCCGCCATGCCGAGACAATCCGTGTTCAGTATCTTGATGCCTCCGACCATCGCTGGAAGCCGGTGCGGCTCGCCTATTTCCCGCCCTCGAAAACAGTCGATATCGGCATGATGTGCTGTTCGCCGCAACGTGAAGGTTTCGAAGTCACATTCAGCGATTTTTCGGTCGGCCCGGCGATCTCGAGGGAGCTCCATGACTGATGCGCCCTGTCACCGAATTGAGGCTCCGCTTTCACAGTTCCGTCGCCGCGGCCGATCTCTTGCAGGTCCGGCGAAGAGAACTCTATCGGTGCGGCGTTGGACGGCTACGCTCTGCGCTCGAACTGCCGACGCCGTGCAGGTTAGGTGCTGTCCCGTTTGAACTCTCGGGAGGAAGCCTGCGCAGGATGTATGCCGCTGAGAACTATTACTGACTGGCCAATAAAGAATCCGAGGTCATTCTTTCAGGCACTTGACCGAAACGGGTTGGCGATACGCAGCCCTTCGTCGAGCGCCATCCCATGTTGCATATCCTCTGACCACAATGTGTCGCAGCCAGCGTGGAGCGCTGCGGCGGCGATCATGGCGTCGTAAATGGAAAAACTGTAACGCTCGGCCAGCGCCAGCCCTGTCTCGTGCGTCTCGATGGTGACGGGATGGACAGTCAGCAGGCCGCGTAGCGCGGACAGAAACGTGTGGGTCTCCATCCACGACAGTCGCATCTTGCGGCGGGCGACATTGGAGAACTCATTGAGAACTTGCACGCTGATCGCGCCGCCAGCGGCAATGGCCGTCTCCGCCTGGTCGGCCTTCACGGAATCGCCCGACGCGATATAGACAAGGACATTGGTGTCGAAGAAACTACCGGGCATTCGCCTCATCCCGGTCGAACTTGAAATCGGCGGGAAGGCGACCGCGGAAGGCGCGAAGCCGCTTCAGCAATTCCTCGCGCCCAGGTTTGCGCGCGACGCCTAATCGTCGGGCGTCGGCGACGTGGACTTCGATCTCATCGCCTTCCCTAAGTTCGAGAGCCTCGACCACAACGGCAGGAAGACGGATGGCGAGGCTGTTACCCCACTTGGCGACCTGCATCACACTCTCCGATGGATATACGTCGAGCGAGATGTATATCCATCGGAGGCTGGGGTCAAGAGACCACTCGAACTCGTGAATTTGAAAGTTCGGCGACGGCGACGTCGACCCGACGCTGGTGCGCACGCGTCCCGCCCATATCGGCGTCGACCTGTCCGGCAGCTACGCACGGCCGACTGGCCTTCGCCTGAGCGAACATATTTATGTCGGCTCGAAATCCGACTTTTACGATCTGGCCGACGGTCTGCCTCAGAAACACGAATGGTAGGGCCTGAATCGCCAATCCGCCGCACTAGAATCCGTACCACACCAGAATCCGTTAGGGAGAAGCTCCATGACATCAGACGTGGCAGTTATCGCAGGAGCAGGGCTGGGGCTGAGCGCCTCGCTTGCACGTCTTCTCACCAAGGAGGGCTTTCGCGTGGTCCTGGCTGCCCGCAACCTCGGGAAGCTGAGCACGCTGGTCGACGAGACCGGCGCGCTGGCGGTCGAAACGGACGTTGCGGATGTCGCGTCGGTCGAAAACCTGTTCGAGGTCGCCGACAAAGCCGGTCCGCTGTCGCTTGTGGTTTTCAACGCCAGCGGCCGTACCCGCGGATCGATAGCCGACCTCGATCCCGAAGCGGTCAGGCAGGCATTGCTGGTCGGCGCCTATGGCGGGTTCCTGGTCGGCCAGCAGGCCGCGCGCCGGCTGCTTTCCCGTGGTTTCGGCTCGATCCTGTTCACAGGCGCCACCGCGAGCGTCAAGGGGTTTGCGGGCTCGGCCGGCTTTGCCATGCCAAAGTTCGGCCTGCGCGGACTGGCGCAATCCATGGCCCGCGAACTTGCCCCGAAAAACATCCATGTCGCGCATTTCATCATCGACGGGGCGATCGCGCCGAACGGGCCTGGACAGGCCGGCGAATCCGACCGGCAGGATCGCCGGCTGTCTCCGGACGCAATCGCCGAAACCTATCTCGCAATCCATCGGCAGCATCGCAGCGCCTGGAGTTCGGAGCTCGAACTCAGGCCATGGGTCGAGAATTTCTGAGCCTCGGCCGATAGGGGAAAATCGGCGGCGTCGGCTGGAAGCGCGACACGGCGGCTCCAATGCCAACGGGCCGTGGAACCTTGGTTCGGACGTTATTTGCCTGCCGGCAGCCAAACGCAGCGCTGACTTTCGTTCATTGGCGTCGAGATTGGGTCGGGCGTTGCTTTGATCGCAACGACCCGCGTGCCACCGTAGCGACTGATCCAAGCCGAGGCAGAGGAGGTTGACCATGGCCAGGATTGTACCCGTGCTCGATCTCAGCCGTCTCGAACAGGGGGCGTCGGAGCGTCGGACCTTTCTGTTCGACCTGCGCACGGCGGCCCGCGATGTCGGCTTCTTCTACCTCAGCGGGCATGGAATTTCGGCTGTGGAGATCGACGAGGTGCTCGACGCCTCGCGTCGGTTCTTTGCCTTGCCGGAAGCCGACAAGCTGGCCATCGAAATGGTCAAATCCCCGCAATTCCGCGGCTACACACGCACCGGTGGCGAACTGACCAAGGGCAAGGCCGATTGGCGCGAACAGCTCGACATCGGCGTCGAGCGTCGACCCATACCACAGGGGCCGGGCATTCCTGCCTGGACGCGGCTGCAAGGGCCGAACCAATGGCCTTCGGCCCTGCCGGAACT